>CAZAZN010000063.1:0-7825 GCA_964489665.1 uncultured Thermofilaceae archaeon | reverse complement strand
GTCCGAGAGAGGCTCGTGAAGGTTGGCGAGCCGGTCATTATGCCGCTCGGAGAGGACTCTACGATTAGGAACGTGCTGGCCTGGAGGGGGGATGGGCACGCCATTGTCGTCCTCGTACTGGGTAGGGGCGGGGAGCGTAGGTCGCTAAACGTAACTGCCCTAGAGCCGTGCGAGGTGTACGCCATCTTAGAAGGCGAGGGAGGGCTTAAGCTTGTGCCCCTATTCAAGGCGTCGCCCCCCGGCGATATATTAGAGATTAGGGGTGTCGCACCGTGCGGGTCGCCAGGCGAAGTTGTCGAGGTCATAGCCCTACCCGAGCGCGCTAACGCTACCGCGGACTTTAAGCCGGATAGGCTGATAGCGGAGGTAGAGCTAGGGGCGAGGAGGAAGTTTAGGATTAGGCTCGAGCCAGCCCTACTCCCGCCCGTTAGGAGGGGCTTCGCCCAGATAGCATGTCGCTACGTGCTCCTAAGGCTTAAGGAGGATAGGAGCTGCCACTGCTGGATAGACCTGAAAGAAAGGGCGTCGGGCGTCGTTAGGGTAGCTCTCTCTAGGCCTTAACCCTAGACCTATACTCCTCCACTAGCCGCACGTACTCTGACAAGAGGCGTTTAGCCTTCTCCAAGGTCTTTGCCTCAACGGTTATCCTCACGAGAGGCTCCGTGTTAGACGGCCTCACCAAGACCCAGCCGTCCTCTAGGTCTACTCTTACCCCGTCGATCGTTGTTATCCTGTCGTACTTCTTCGATAGGTCTCGGGCTAGCGCTTCAACTAGCTTAAACTTGACAGCGTCGTTTACCGGTAGCTTAGTCCTAAGCACGGGGTAGGGTTCCGGTAAAATTCTCGATATCTTCTCCCCGAGCCTTGCGACCGCCTCCGCGAAGCATATCGCGGTGAGGATGCCGTCATCCAAGTTCAAGTTCCTCCACACTACGTAGTGGCCGCTGCTCTCTACGCCCAACACTGCCCCAGTCCTCATGACCTCCCTTATCATGTACGTCCTGCCTACAGGGACGCGGTAAACCCTACCGCCGTAGTCCGCGACGAAACTCTCGAGGATCGAGGAGCACTCTACGTTGGCGACGACGTCTCCCTTCTCTATCCCCTCCAGCATCACGATAGCCGCCTGCTCGGCCGTTAGCACTCTACCCTCGTTCGAGACGAAGAGGGTCCTGTCTCCATCCCCGTCGAACGCTACTCCGAAGTCCGCGCCCCACTCCATTACGGATTTCTTGAGGAGATCTAGCTTGTCGGGGGTGGGCTCAGCGCCCCTCGCCGGGAACCTGGGATCGATGTCGCAGTTGATCGTTAAGACCTCGTGGCCTAGATCGCGCAGGACCTTAGGGAATACGAGGGCGGCGGCGCCGTTCCCACAGTCCACCACGACCTTTAGCCCTGACTCCTTAGCTTTGCTCTTAAGGAGGTCTACGTACTTGGGGAGGAGGTCGACGCGCCTGTACCTGCCGCACCTATCGTAGCTAGCCCTAGCCAGCCTAGAGTCGTCCATAAAGATGTCCCTTATCGCGTAGATGTCGGGCCCCACCATCAGGTCGGCTTTAGGCCTGCTCAACTTAACGCCGTTCCACTCGGGGGGTAGGTGGGAGGCCGTCACGTAGGCCATTCCGTAGCCCTCGTGGAGCGTCGCGTACATCGCGCAGCCTATAGGCACTATCCCGATGTCGACGACGTCGCAGCCCCCTGCCAGCAGCCCGCCTATGAGGGCGCTCTTCAGCGCGGGCGTGCTCCCCCTAACGTCTCCCCCTACCGCGTACTCGCCCGGGGCGTACGCGGCTATGGCCATGCCAATCCGAGCCATCACGTCCACAGTGAGGTCCCTGTTGAAGATCCCCCGGATGTCGTAGGCCCTGAATATGTGTTCGACGCCCAAGCTCCCCACCGCGCGTGAGAAAGGGCACGGGCGCACTTAAAAGCTGGCGCGCTAGTAGTGCTCGGGGGATGAGGACGGGTACCAAAGCGGACTAGTGAAGACGTTCGCTAGACCTGACCCCTCAGGGCGCTAGCCCCTCGACCGCCTAAAGGACGCTTCCACTAGCAAGTTCCCCTTAACCCTAAGCCTAAGCGTTATCGCGCAGGCCCTAGAGCCGTTAATCAGCCAGCAACTGGGCTCGTAGCCCTCCGGCAGCAGCGGCTCGATCACCAGTAAAGTGCCCCACGGCACCACGAGCTCGTAGGGGAGGTCGACTGCTGAGCCGTTAATTAGGACCCTAGCCCCCTCGACGCCGCTAGCAATCCTAACGCGGCACATTATCCTCTCGAAGACCGCCCTAACCGAGGTATTCCCGCGTATCCTCAGCGTGAGCAACGCGCCCCCACTCCTCGAGCTGCCGTTCACCAGCCACTTCGAGAGCCGCCACCCAGGCTCCGGCAGGGCCTTAAAGCGCAGAGTAGCTGGGACGCGCACCTTTAAGCTAAGTGCGCGTGAGCCGTTAACCAGCACCCTCCCCCCGCCCTCCTTCTCGACCTTAACATAGGCTACTCGAGGGGCCACCGCCTGAGGCAGCAAGGTTAGGGCTAAGTAGGCTAGCACCGCTATTGAAGTAACCAGGAGCGCGAGTGCCAACATCTTCTCCAAGTCGCCCACCCGCTAAGGGGGTCGCTGGGTAGAGGCTTCCTCACAGCTCGGGGTAGGACCGTCTCTTCATCCCCCTTAAGACCATGCGCACGAGTAGCTTTTGAATCCTCCTAGACCTAGTCATGTAGAACACCACGTTCCCAGCCCCATCCCTCTTCACTCCCAGCTTCTTCAACTCCTCCTCGCTAAGCGGCTCCTCCTCGCCAGGCGCTAATTCTACAACTACGAGGTAGTAGCCATCGGGCGTCTTACGAGGCCCCGTCTTAACCCTCATTCCATCAACCCCGCGGCGAGTCCAGCTCACGTATGCTAACATGATCATCTCTTCTCGCTCTATATCGCTCACTGCTAGGCGCTTAACGAGGTAGCTTCATTAGTGCGGGTCCCTTACGGCGTGAGTGGAGATGGGGCTTAAGGAATTGCTAAAGGACGTGGTCAGCCCTGAGGACCTGAAGTACGTGCCCTCGAGTTTTGACATAATAGGTTCGCGGGAGGGTGCTGTAGCTGTCGTCGAGATACCTGAGGGTGGCGAGCACCTCAAGGAGCTCATAGCTAGGGCGATAATGTCTAGGCACAGGAACGTTAGGACGGTGCTAGCCAAGAAGTCCGGCCGTAAAGGGGTCTACAGGGTTAGGGAGTACGAGCTGATAGCTGGCGACCCCAACACGGAGGTCGTGCACAAGGAGCACGGAATTAGGCTTAAGCTAGACGTCACCAAGGTGTACTTCTCGCCCAGGGAGGCTACCGAGAGGCTCAGGGTCGCTAGGCAGGTTAAGCCGGGAGAGGTCGTCATGGTGATGTTCGCCGGCGTCGGCCCCTACGCCTTGATGATAGCTAAGGTACAGCCGCGCGTTAGGAAGGTCATAGCGATAGAGATCAACCCCGACGCCTACAGGTACATGGTCGAGAACGTTAGGCTGAATAAAGTCGAGGACAAGGTCGTGCCGGTGCTTGGGGACGTTAGGGATAAGGCTCCCGAGTGGTACGGGATGTGCGATCGAGTCGTCATGCCCCTCCCGAAGGGCGCCTACCTCTTCCTCGGGGAGGCCTTCCAGTGCCTTAAGCCCGAGGGCGGCTACGTACACTTCTACCACTGGGCTCACGAGAGCGAGCTGTACGTCCAGGCCTACAGGCACCTAGAGCTACACTCCTGGCTGTACGGCATGAGCCTAAAGGTGCTGGGCGCTAGGAAGGTCTCGCCCTACGCCCCCAGGGTGTACAAGGTCTGCCTAGACATCGAGCTAAGGCCCCGCTAGCCGGGCGGCCGCTATGTACGAGGGAGGCTTCACGTACCTGCTCTACAGGAAGCCCCTGCTCTACGACCTAGCGTTCAGCTGGAGCACGGGCGTGGAGGTCGACTTCTACGAGGCAGTCTTCGAGGAGCACGCTGGCGGCGCGGAGAAGGTATTGGAGCTGGGGTGCGGCACAGGGAGGCTCATGGTAGAGTTCGCCAAGAGGGGCTACCTAGTCAGCGGCCTAGATATATGCTTCCAGATGCTTAGGCGAGCGAGGGCTAAGTTCGAGGAGCAGGGCCTCTGGAACGCAGAGGCGTACATAGCGGACATGTGCAAGTTCGGGGCGAGGCAGTGCTATGACGCGGCGATCTCCGCCCTTAACACGATCGGCCATCTGCTAACCAAGGAGAGCTTAAGGTCCCACCTGGAGTGCGTAGCTGAGGCTCTAAGGCCTGGGGGAGTCTACTGCATTGTCTTCGCGCCCGCTAGCGAGGGAAGGTTAGCGCACACCTGGACCAGCGCGCCTGAAGGCGTGAAGGTGCAGTGTAAGTGGTGGAGGGACGGCAACCGCGGCCGAGTAGTCGAGAAGTACCTGTTCACCTACCGCTGGAGCGGTGGCAAGTCGCTAATCCTCTACGGGATGATGATAATGTACGCGTGGGAGCTTAACGAGGTCATCGCTGCCGCGAGGGAAGCGGGGCTAGAGCCCGTAGCCTGCTACAGCGACTTCAGCTTAGGCAGCAGGGTCGAGCTCGACGAGCCCTGCTCAAGGGCCATACTGGTCCTGCGCAGGCCAGTTGAATAGGCTAGCCTAGCGCTAAGGTAAATTACGCCCTACCCTACGGGTTAGGCAAAAAGGGAGAGGGGCTTGTCCGTCTGGTTAGGTAGTGTGCTCCTAGGGCTGGGCCTAGCCCTCGCAATCATCTCTTCGATAGGCCTATACGCCGTACAGGCCTTCTACAAGCCAGCCTACGGCGAGGTACTGGGCTATAAGCCCGCGGTGGAGAGGGCTGGAGAGCTACTTTACTCTGAAGACCTTGGCGCGGCGCTAGACCTCTACGCGAAGGTAGGCAGCGCGTTAAGCCTCGCGAAGAGCGTTAAGGAGGACTTAGCGCGCCTAAGGGCTCTGCTAGGCAGCGCCACCGCCACCCTAGGGGAGCTATCCGCCGCTGCGGAGAAGTTACGGGGCGCCTTGAGCCAGCTTAGGGAGCTAGCCGAGGGCTACGAGAAGCTCGTAGAGGCTAAAGCCGTGCTAGACGACCTCTACGCCGAGGTACACTCGAGCGAGTACAACGAGACGATACAGGCGCTTAACGAGCTCCTAGAGAGCCCGCTCATACCTAGCGACACGGTCTCGAAGCTAAGGTACGCGCGCGACCGCATGGTCGAGCTACAGGCCGCGGCGGCCGAGCTTAAAGCGCTCCTAGCCGACGTCAAGGCGCTAAGCGCCGAGGAGGTTAACGAACTCCTAGGCAGCGTGGAGGCGGGTGCAAGCGCCCTAGAGGCCGTGCAGGAAGCGGGCGTCAAGGCGAAGCTAGAGGAGGTTAAGGGCATGGTCGACGCGGTCTACTCCTCGAACGCCTGGGAAGCCCTAAACGCCCTCGAGAAGCTGTACAGCTCCCTACCCCCCAGCGAGGTAAGGAGCATGGTGGAGGGGGCTAGGAGCGCCTACCCCAAGCTCAAGGCAGCCCTAGAACTACTCGAGCAGTACCCCCCAGCTAAAGTACAAAAGTTGCTGGGAGCCGGGCTAGCCACAGGCCTAGCCCTCATAGCCCTTGGAGCCATCCTGATTAGGAGGGGCCAAAAGAAGGCGGTGCGGCAACGCCCACCCTACGCGGCTTACGGCACCTTGTAGCGCGTTTTCAGTTACGGAGCTAGAAGCAGCTTACAGAGACGCGTACCTAGACAAATGTAAAAGGAGTGAGAGAAGGGGGAAGTGGTGGACCGGCCGGGATTCGAACCCGGGACCTCCCGCGCTCTCGGGCGCCGGACCAACAGAGCTAGTCCTTGCGAGGCGGGCGCTCTCCCAGGCTGAGCTACCGGCCCACCGCCAGTCTCTTTGAAGAGCTTGGAGGGATATATCCTTTATCGCTGGGAGCTAGAGGAGGTCTTTACTAAGCATTAGGCGTGATCATGACTCCCTCAGAGGTTCCCTTGGCTCACGCTCCCTATTCGGGCGCTATCCAGCGCGTCGGGTTTTCGTAATACTGGTCTAGAACACCTCTCCACCCGGGATCCTTGTACTCGGGGAGAGTTACCCTATGTCTCCAGGGCTTAGCTATTATCTCTAAGACTTCGAACTCCTTTAGGAAGTAATAAGAGTAGGTAGTCCTAGCCACTATCGCCGAGTCTAGGCCCTTGTAAGTGCCGCCTAGCGAGACTACCACGTCACCTCGGCTTACGGCTCCGGCGTCAGCTGCCATTACCGCGGCCTCTATCGCTATTTTAACACCTTGACCGAACACTCCACCTATGAGGAAGTCAATGAGGGTGTCTGGTAGCGCCTTCTCCCACCCAAGGCTCCTAGAGGCGGGGGCAAAGGGCCTCGTGCCCTGGACAATTATCGCGCCAGCCTTCTCAAGGTACTCTCTAATCTTGCGGTACCTCGGGTGGTTAAGGCCTATTGGGATATCGCCCTTAGGCCTCCAAGTCTTATCGGGAGGATGGGTGACGACTACCAGCTTAAGGGTTGGGCCGTGGCGCTTGATAACCTCCAGCGCCTTTAGAGCGTTCCTCTCCGTCTCAGAGGCTACGATGATGGCTCTAACGCTTAGGTCCTTAGCTCTATTAACAGCGACCTCTAAGACTCGGCGAGTATTCACCTCTCCCTTAAACTTAAAGTAGTAAGCCGGTGACGCGAAGTATCCGCTCACGCTTAATCCCGATACGTAGCGGGGACAGCGCTATATTAGGGCGTAGCCTATTCGGCAGGACGATCTATCCCTCTTCTCTCCAGCAACTAGGTGAGCTTCTCGAAGCAGTTTTCGTCGATGACCTCTAGATCTCCTCTAGGCGGTGGAGGTTGTGCTTGAAATAGGGGGCGGGGCTTTGCGCGTGTGCGAGTGGCTGCGGCGAGAGGGTTCCTCCGAAGCGGCCCCCTGAGAGGCTGTGTCAAAGAGCTCTGCCTATGGGCGAGGAGGGCTGCGGTATCAGTCTGGTCCCCGGCGGAGGGTAGCGGGGTATTGCTCGGAAGGTATATAGGCGGTTAAGGGGTGGCATCGCGTGGGCGGTTGTCGTGACCGTCTCAATACCTAGGGTCATAATCGAGCGCGCTAAGGAGGAGCTGGAGGGGGGTAGCGTTAGGCGGGCTGCCGAGAAGGTGTGGGGGGCCGCCGCGCTAGCCGTTAAGGCGTACGCCTACTGGAGGGATAGTAGGAGGCTCGCTAGCCATGGAGAATTATGGGAGTACGTGGAGGTGGTTGCGGACGAGGTAGGCGAGTGGGTGAGGAGCGCTTGGAACGAGGCTTCGGGAATGCACGCCTGCTTCTACGAGGGCTGGTGCAGGCCGAGGCAGGTGGAATCCGCCCTAAAGCGCGTAGAGGAGCTAGTAGAGGCTATAGGGTCTAGGATGAGAGGGAGATAGCGCCTATGTTTAAACCTTCTAATGGCCTACCTGAATTGTGGGGAAGAGCCGGGTGGCGAAAGAGCTGGAGAGGCTCGTCTACGGGAGCTCTACTATAGCTAGAGCTAATGGGCGGGGAGCTGAAAACTCAGTGAATGTTCATTCTCCTCCTTAAAAGTGGGCGGTACCTCACCTCCCTCTCTCAAAGGGTATCAGCCTGTCTTCCCTACGCTCTTTCTCCGCTTCGTGGAAAGCTTCTATGTCTTCGGGCTCGGCCTCCTCGGCTCCAATTACCTTCTCCTCTAGGGCTTCAAGCCTAGCGGCTACAGCGTCGAGCTTAGAGCTTATCTCCCTAAGGGTCTCCAGGATCTCCTTCTCTAGAACAGCGGAGGTCATCGCTTGGCATAAGCAGTAAGGCTATATATAGGCGTGCAG
>CAZAZN010000062.1:1680-8235 GCA_964489665.1 uncultured Thermofilaceae archaeon | reverse complement strand
ATTACCGTTTTGATGGCTAGCGGGAGCTAGATGGAGCGCGTGGCGGTTGCTAAGCTGGTTGGAAGGGGTAGGAGGGCCAGGGCTCTAGTGCTTCAGGGCTCTAAGGCTAGGTGGTGCCGGGTTGAGGTACGCGGAAAGCTAGTTATCGTGCGAGTAAGCGAACAAGAACAAGAGATAAATGAAGTAACCCCTCTCAAACCTCCTTTTATTCCCTAAAGAGGAAAATCTCCCCCACTAGGGAGTTACCCTCCGAGAGGTTAGGCGATGAAACTTGTACAGAACGATAGGTAGAACTGGAGCCGGGGCCGGGATTTGAACCCGGGTCAAAGTCGGTTTCCTCGGAGGGTCCACTGCAGCCGACCCCCTAGCCGCTCGGGCACCCCGGCCCCGATACGGTGGCGCCACTTACCTATCTGCGGACGGGTATTAATTTGTTATTCGGGCATTCTAGTGACCATCAGGACATCTACCTGGCCAACGCCGTCTACTCTCGCTATGATATCCTCTAGCTCCTGAGTCCCGCCCTCTATCTTCTCGGGCATAGCTACGGCGATCTTTAAAGCCTCTAGACCGAAGGCTATTGGCTCCTTAGCGTGCTTTATGATCTGGTACTTCTGGGGTAGCTTGCTAGCTATCCTCTCAAGCAGCTGCTCGGGCTTTACCTCGACCTCGGTCGGCAGCACCCTTATGAGAGCTACTACCCTCGCCATCCTACCACCTTAAGGTCCTTCGAAGCCGCACTTAGGGCATATATAGGTGTTGCCCTGCTTCCTGCACTTCTCACACCTCCAGATGATTATCTCGCCGCAGTTCGGGCACCTGAACTTTACCCCTCGCTCGTATGGAGGTATCAGCTTACCGCAGCTAGTACACGTTGGAAGCCTTAGCACCCTTGACATGGAGACACCTCGCTGAGGTCCCTATAGCATAAAATAAACCTTTCTAGACGAAGACTATCCTGACAGGCTTCCCAAGCAGCTCTTCCAGTAGCTTCTCCACCTCCCTCTTCTTTAAGGGTAGCCGTCGAGCGTCTCTCCTCTTAACCCTAACAGTATACTCTGTGCTGCCGTCAGGTAACCAGAGCACGTCCACGCCTATGACCCTGCAGGGAGAGAGGACTTGCACGACCACGTCTCCGGCATTCTTACTGAACTCGACGAACCTAACCTTCCCGTACCCCTTACGCTCTAGCGCCCTAGAAACCCTGATTAGAACTTCCCTGCTAACCTGCCTAAGCCCCCTCACTAGGAGTATCGTTAACTTAGCGTACCTACTAGCCTTAACGAACTCTAGCTTATCGAGCTCCGGGTACTTTTCAGCGAGCTCCAGCAAGTCGTGCGATAGATCCACGTCTAGCTCGCTTATCTCCCCCTCCTCCAGCCGCTTAAGGTCTCGAGGACATAGGATCTTCGTCTTAGCGCAGAACTGGCATATGGGAAGTTTCATTTCCACACGCCTCTTTCAAGCGAAACTTAAGAGCGCTAGGGCGTAATAAACATTCCCTTAACGAAGTAAGCGTAAGATATAACTACTAGATGGTTTTTATCGTGGCACTAATCACCACCGAGCACGGAAATAAGCGCTGGTGCGGGGGCTGGGATTCGAACCCGGGCAGGCCTACGCCAGCGGATCTCCCACCCCACTAGATCTTAAGTCCGCCCCCTTTATCCTGGCTCGGGCACCCCCGCCATGGTAGACTCCACGCTCGGCAGTTTAAAGGTTTCCCCGGAGAAAACTATATAAATGTATGTTTATACATAAGTGGCGATTTAGATATAGGTGGCAGACGTGTGGGCATTAGAAGCCTTAAGGAGCTGGTGGGGGTGCTTAAGGTGCTAGCCGTCCCCCTAAGGCTTAGGATAATAGCGCTACTCGCCGAGAGGCCGATGTACGCCTACGAGATCCAAAAGCGGCTTAAGGTCTCCTACCCGCTAGTCCACCTACACCTCCGCGCGCTCGAGGCGGCCGGGCTCGTCGAGAGCTACGTGGTTAAAGAGGGCGAGCGCAAGAAGAGGTATTACAAGGTGAAGAACTTCCGCATACTCCTCACGCCCCAGGTCATTAGGGAGCTCGTAGGTGATGCAGATTGAGGTGGATCGCACTATTCTACCTCGTGGTGATACTCGCGGGCACGGTAGGGCTAGGCGTTATAGTACCTATTAAGGCGCTAGAGGGGCTATGGTCTAATCATCCTCAGGCGTGGGTCGGCGTTGCAATGGCTATCTTAGCTCTAATATGCGCGGCTGCGCTAGGAGTCGTGGGGCTAGCCATATTCACGGAAATCTACTACGACGAGCTCCAGGCAGAGCGAGAGAGGGTTGAAGAGTTTCTAAACGCCTACAGGGCTAGGCAACGAGCCATGCTAGAAGAGCTAGACGAAGCTGTCGCCTACTTGAGAGAGATCAGGGACCTACTGAGGGAAGCTAGGGGTGAGTGAGGTGAAGCTAAAGTACCTGGAGGCTAGCGACGAAGAGGTCGAGGAGAAGCTACTCGCGCAGCTTAGAGAGATGAAGCAGCTCCTCAAGGAGATAAGGGACCTCCTAAGGGAGGCTGGAGGGTGGGAGAGTGGCGAGTAAGTACGACGCGTACGAGCGGGCCCTAAGGAGCAGGCACCTAACCGCTAAACGCGCGCTCCCCAGCGGGGCTCGAGTCGGTGGAGAGGTTGTGGCATCCGAGAGGGAGATTAAAGTAGCAGGGTCCCTAGCAGTACCTGGCGACCTAAAGGCCGAGCTGGTGAGCGTCGCCGGCAGCTTATCGTGCTCTGGAAGTTTAGAGGCTGACACTGTGAAAGTGGCTGGTAGCGCTAGCGTGGGGGGAGGCCTACGGGCGAGCGTCCTAAAAGTGGCTGGTAGCGCGAAAGTCAAGGGGCTAGTATCCGCTAGGAAAGTTAAGGTTGCAGGTAGCCTCACGGCCGGTAAGGGCGTAGAGGGCGAAGAGGTTAAGGTTGCGGGATGTGCGTCAACCCCGTCGGTTAAAGCCAACTGGCTCAAGGTGTCGGGGAGGCTAAGCACCAAGCTTGTCGAGGCGTTGGACGTGGAGATAGAGCTGAACGCGCATTCTACGATAGAGGAGATTAGGGCTAGGAGGGTACACGTCTATAGAGAGGAGAGACCTAAGCTGCGCTTCTTCCCCCTTAAGCTCCTCCCCTTGAGGATAGTAGCTAGTAAGGGTAGCCTACATGCGCGTAGGATAATAGCTAAGGAGCTAGACTTAGAGCACGTAGACTGCGAGGAGGTAGTAGGCTTCAGGGTAAGGCTAAGGAGGGGGTGTAGGGTTAAGAGAGTAGTCTATAGGGACGCTTACTATGCCGATAAGGGTGTCGAGGTCGAGTCCGTTACGAGGGACCCCAACCTCGTCATAAACTTGTGAATATTTCACATATTTGTGAATATTTAATTCACATTCTTGTGATTTATTCACAAATTTGTGAGAACTTGCTTATTAGCTCACGTGCGTAATCAGCGTGCAGTATGCCGGTGATAGCCTTCGTGTTCATACGGACAAGCGCTGGGAAGGTGTACGAGGTGCTTGAGGCCGTGAAAAGGATAGAGGGGGTTAAGGAGGCATACGCTATAACGGGCGACTACGACATCATAGCTAAGGTCGAGCTCGAGAAGATCGAGGACCTCGTAGACAAGGTTGCTAAGAAGATCCACAACATTGAGGGCGTTACTAGAACGTCTACGTCGATCGCCATAGTCTAGCCGTGCCATGGCACTCGAGAAGGAAAGCCTAAGGGAGAAGTTCCTACTGGAGTTGTTAAGGGAGTGCGAGGTAGAGGGCGAGGATACCTCGCTAGCACTCGTCGTTAAGAGGCTTCTAGCTAGGCGGCCCGAGGTCGCCCCCTAGCCAAGGAGGTCGCCGAGGTATTAGATCTCCCTCCCCGGGTCGCGCTAGCGCGCTTAGCTAAGATGAGTGAGTGGCGGGAAGCCGCCAGAAAGGCGGCTGCCAGGTACGTAAGGGAACTGGTGGAGTAGCGTGAAGCTAAGGCGACAGTTCGAAAGTTACCGGGTGTTCCTGCTAGACGGAGATGGAGTCTTGTGGCGCGGCGAGCAACCCATATCGAGCGCGCTACGCGCGGTTAGGGAGCTAATCAGGGCGGGTAGGATAGTCGTGCTCGTAACTAACAATTCGACTAAATCGCGCGACAGCTACAGGGCTAAGCTGCTTAGGCTAGGCATAGACCTCCCGCTAGCGAGGATCTACTTGAGTAGCTACGGGGCCGCGCGCTACGCCGCTGAAATGAGGTTTAGTGAGGCGTACGTCGTTGGCGAGAAGGGGTTGCTTAAGGAGCTAGAGCTGGCCGGGATCAAGGTGCTGTGGCTGGGCTAGCTGCGTCATCGCTGGGATGGATAGGGGATTTAACTACGAGAAGTTGCGCCGAGCAAGCTCCCTCGTAAGGGAAGGCGCATACTTCATCGCGACGAACAGAGACCCCACCCTCCCCACCGAGGAGGGGATTATACCGGGGGCCGGCTCCATAGTCGCCGCTATCGAGGTAGCCTCAGGCCGCCAAGCCGACGTAACGATAGGTAAGCCGGAGCCTTACCTCTACGAGCTAGCCCTTAACGACTTAGACGCCAATAGGGGCGAGGTCCTAGCTATAGGGGATAGGCTCGACACCGACATAGAGGGGGCTGCGAGAGCTGGCATAGACTCGGCGCTCGTGCTCACAGGCGTAGCCAGCTTAGAGGACGTAAAGAGGAGCACAGCTAAGCCAAGGTACGTACTGAGAAGCCTGCTGGACATGTTCGAGTAGCTGAGAAAGCTTTTCGCGAGGAAAAGAGCCATAGCTACGTGTCCTCGTGGGCATCGTTCACCAGGAGGGAGGCGCTCACGATAGCCGTAGGCTCCTACGCCTCGTTCATCGCCTCAATACTTGGAGCGCTGATCTCGGCGATAAGGGGCGACCTCTCCCACCTAGCCCTCTACCTAACGATCCTAGCATCGATCTCAGCCGTTAAGCACACGTACAGCAAGAGGCTATGCGCTAAGTGCCCCATCACGTCATGCCCCTTTAACCCGCGGAGAATAGCTAAGTCTTAGACTCCTCGAGCGCCGCGCTTAGCCTCCTCCAGGCCCTATCCACGGCTTCCTGTAGAGCCCTAACGTCATCCTCGCTTAGGTGGGCGAAGCGCCCCTGAAGCTTAAGGTACTCGCGCAACGGCACCCTACTCTTAGGATCTAAGAGCTTCGCGCTAGGACCCGTTAACCTAAGCCTCCCCCTCTCAACCTCTAGCGGGGGCCAAGCGCCCGTTAACACGGCTAACCTAGCCACCTTAACCGTTAGGGATGGGTCGAACCTCCAGCCAGGCGGGCACGGTGCAAGCACGTGGATGTACTTGAAGCCCTTATCCCTATAGCTCTCCTAACCTTACGCACGAGGTCATGGGGATAGGCGGGGCTAGCCGTAGCTAGGTAGGGGACGTCGTGGGCCGCTACTATGGAGACCATATCCTTCTTCCACCCCCTGTTACCGCTAGGCGTCGTAGTCGTCCAAGCCCCGTAGGGCGTCGAGCCCGATTTCTGAATACCGGTGTTCATGTAGGCTTCGTTATCGTAGCAGATGTATAGCACGTTATGTCCCCTCTCGGCAGCGCCGCTAAGCCCCTGCAACCCTATATCCACCGTGCCGCCATCCCCCGCCCACACGACGACGTTAGCATTCTCTCCCAGAGCCTCAAGGGTCTCCACGAGCCCGGAGGCTACCGCCGCGGCCGAGGCAAACGTTACGTGGCAGACAGGCACCTTTAACGACGACTTGGGATAGGTGCCAGCTATCACCGAAGTACAGGAGGCCGGTATAACCAGCACCGTGCGGGGACCGAGGGCTTTAAGAACGTGCCTTAAGGCGAGGGCCGCTCCACAGCCAGCGCACGAAGGGTTTCCCCTTAAGCAGGTACTCCTCAGCCGGGAGCCCTAGTATCGACTTCACGCCGATCACCCCTACGGCCGACTACCGCCCTAGCCGCCCTACAGAGGACGTCGAGGGGTATCTCCTGTCCCCCAAGCCCAGCTACCACTTCCTCTACGGGAACGCTCGCCCCCCTCCTGTGCAACGCGGCCCTAACCTCGATGACAAGCACCCCGCCCACTCCCATGGAGCAGGACCTGTCTATAACCACTAAGGCCCCCGCCCGCCTAGCTAGCCTAGCTAACTCCTCCTCGGGGAAGGGCCTAATCGCCCTCAGCCTAGCGACCCCCGTCCGCACACCCTCCCTCCTTAAGAGCCTAGCCGCTTCGAGGGCATCGCCCGCTACGGTCCCCATAGCGACCATTACGACCTCGGCATCATCGCACATAATCTCCTCCACGAGCCCTAGGCTAGCCCTACCCGTCAGCCTAGCGTAGGCCTGCTCTATGCCGCGGAGCTTGGCAGAAGCCTCCCTTAAAGCCTCGTGAATTGCCCCTCGAAACCTCGCATAATCGTCCGGGAAGGCTAGGGCGCCTACAGCCTTCGGATCCTCGAAGTCCAGCGCAGCCGGGGCTTTAACGGGCTCGCCGAGGAATTCGTCCACGAGCCCCTGCTCAGACAGGTCTACGGGCTCGGCGGTG
>CAZAZN010000062.1:0-1580 GCA_964489665.1 uncultured Thermofilaceae archaeon | reverse complement strand
AACAGCATCGCCCCAGCCAGAATCCTAATCGACATGAAATCCGAGTGGTCGCTCCAGATATTCCAGGGAGGAGCTATCCCCCTAGTGACGACCTCCATGACTATAGGCAGCCTAGCGCCAGCAGCCCACCAAACCATCTCGTACATGTAGAGCAGTCCCTGAGAGGAGATCGCGGTGTAAGCCCTAGCCCCCGCGAAGGCAGCGCCTATAACTGCCGCCATAGCGCTGTGCTCGGACTCCACCCTAATTAAGCACGCATCAAGCTCACCCCTTTCAACGAACTCCGAAATCTTCTCTATCACCGAAGGCCGCGTGATTACCCGTTAGGACTAGCCTCACCTCAAACCTTCTCCTCAACCACGACTATTGCCCCAGCTGGGCACTCAGCAGCGCAGATCCCACACCCCTTACAGTACTCGTAATCTACGACCGGCACCCCGTTACGCACCTCGATAACGCCTTCAGGACAGTACAGCCAGCATAGCATACACCGCCTACACTTCCCGTAACCTATGACAGGCCTGTAAAGCCTCCACGAACCAGTCCTCCCCGCCGATCCCACAGCCGGCCTCGCGGCCGGAACTACCTCCCGAGACATACCTCCACCTCCTCAAACCCCCTTCTAACACACCTCCAGTTCCTCTCAGCGAGCTCACCCCTCCACCTCCTAAACACAGCCTCCCTAAGGGAGCCTAACCTTATAAGCCCTGAAACGCGGGCAACAGCCCCCACCATAGCCACGTTAACCAGCGGAACACCGGCAAGCGTCAATCCCTCCTCAAGTGCTATGCCCGTCGCATCGACCCAAGCCACCCTAAAGCCGCGCCCCCACCCCTCGCCAATACCCTTAGAGTTCACAACCAGCACACCCCCCTCCCTCAACCCCCGGGTGACGTCGATAAGCCTAAACAGGGAGCTATCCAGGACAGCGACGATGTGCGGAGCCTCGACAGCCCTCCTAGCTCTCACCACCCTATCAGCTATCCTATTATAAGCCGTAACCGGAGCCCCCGCCTTTCAGCCCCAAAGAAGGGTATCGCAAGGGCGTAAAACCCCTCCACGACAGCCGCCTCCGCCAATAGAAAAGCCGCCGAAACTACGCCCTGACCCCCTCGCCCATGCCACCTAACCTCAAGGAGCAAGCCCCCCATATTAACCGGCTAGCTTAGATTGAACCTAAAATAAAAACTGAAAGGTAGAGCCAAGCTAGCACAGACCGAGAATTAAGGGCCGCCCGGCAAAAGATTGGTAGCGGGGGGTGGATTTGAACCACCGTCGTCTGTCTCTTCTGTAGTAGGCTAGTAGCCCTTATGCCTTAACCTCCGCTGGGAAGGTTGCTTAGCCGTAGCTAAGTCCCCCTCAGCTAACCTGCTAAACTCAGCTAACTGCCCGAGGAAAGGGGTAAAGAAAAAGGGGGAAAGCTACCACACCCTAACAGCTTGAGAACCTCCCCAACCTCCACCCGTCCATCCAAACCACTATCAACCTCCCCCTAACCTCAGCCCTACACCACCTAGCCCTACCTCCCCTAAGCACTAGGGCTTTAGCCCTCCTACCCCTTCCAGCCAGCTTAGCTATCG
>CAZAZN010000061.1:0-8646 GCA_964489665.1 uncultured Thermofilaceae archaeon | reverse complement strand
AGGCTTCGTGTCGATGGCTGAGGCTAACGGCGTCCTCTTCGCCGGCGTGGGGAGGGGTAGGGGGCTCATGGTGAGCGAGGACGACGGGGAGACGTGGGAGCCCCTGCGCGTGGGCGTAGAGGAGCTCGAGAAGGGCGAGTACTGCGCCGTGTCCTCGATAGTAGCCCTCTCGGATAAGCACCTTATAATCGGCATTAAGTCGCTGAACCCCGCTACCTCGTCGATAAACTGGGTCTACGAGCTAAAGTACAGCGAGGCTGCGGGAAGGTGGGAGGTGGTTAAGCACGAGCTCCCCGAGGAGGCGCCCCGCGGCGCTAAGAGGGTAGTGTTCAGACTAGCTTATGACGCGGACTTCGCGGGGCTGGGGCCGACGCTCTTCGTATCCAGGTACCCGACAGGCCTCTACATGGCGACTAACCTAGGCGGCGAGTGGAAGTGGGCTAAGCTGCTCGATAAGCCTACGACCGACGTAGCCGTCGCAGGGGACGCGGACGTCGTCTACGTCGGGACGTACGACGACTGGATCTACCGGGGCGAGTACTCCGGCGGGAGCTGGACGTGGACTAGGCTGAACCCACTCGAGGGAGCTAAGGGGGCTCCGAGCCTAGCGAGGCCGCCGGTGATAAGCGAGGTCGAGGTCGACCCGTACAACCCGAATAGGATATGGTGGGGTAGCCCGGGAAGGCTCGTTAACCTATACCCGCTCCCCAGCGACCACAGGACGGTCTTTGGGGTAGCGGCCTGGGATCCAGCTAGCAAGAGGTGGCTGCACTCGTTCGTCGAGGACGGCTGGGGCGCCATCATAGCCGTGGACAGACACGGCCCCGGCGAGGACCCCTCCCAGTACACGGTGGAGATAGACGGGGTAGTTGGGGCGAAGGTAGCCTACACCTGCTCGTACTCGTTCAGATCCCTACTTAAGACCGAGGATGGGGGGCGTAGCTGGAAGCCCTCCTACGAGGGGCTCTACGGGGAGTGCATGAACCAGATAGAGTTCCTAAGCGCCGAGCCGCACCCCCACACGTTCGTGGCGCTCTGCCAGGCGGGCATAGAGCTGAGCTTCGACTACGGGAGGACCTGGCTTGAGGGCTTCGACCTGCCTCCAACGGCTATAAGGCTGGGCTTCCCGTGGCACGCGCTCCCGCTCCCGGAGAAGTACGGCTACGAGGTTAGCGTCGAGGGCAGGGAGTACAAGCTAGACCTTTTGCTGCTCTCGGCGTATCCAGGCCCGGTACCAGGGGTCTCAGGTAAGGGGGAGAGGAGGTACGGCTTAACAGCGATATCCACCGAGTACATAGTCGAGCACAGGTTCGAGAGAGGACTTGAGAAGGGAACCCTCTGGTTAACGAAGAACCCGACGATCTACGGCCTCCTCGTAGACCACTACGTAGTGCTAGCGCTGCAAGAGGGCGGGATTGAGGTATACGACCTAACCTCGAGGGAGAGCTTCGTGTCCGGCAAGGGGCTGCCGGGGAGGGGAGGCACCTGTAGGATAGCGTACTTCGAGGGGAGCAACGGCAGGGTGTGGTTCGTCGCGACGTACGAGGGCGAGCCGATATACCGGACCCAGGGGAACGACCACTACTTCTGGTTCGGCCCTAGCAGGCTGTTCATGGCTAGGGACCTGCTGGCGAACCGGGAAGGCACTGTTTGGAAGCAAGTGTACCCCGAGGCCGGGAAGACCTCTAAGGGTATAGTTTCGATATCCATTAGCCCGAGCGGCGAGCTACTAGCGCTCGAGGCCTCGGGCAAGCTCATCTACTGCCCAGACGTTACGTTGCCAAGCCTCGAGTTTAAGACGCTGGAGCTGGCGCCGGAGGGGGAGAAGCCTAAGCTCTACACGGCCATGGAGGTTGACTGGTCGAGGGGCGTAGCCTACATATCCTCCCTAGAGGGCGAGGGCGTGTACTACGCTAAGCTTAGCGAGGTTAGGGGGGCGGAGCGCGAGGTTAAGTGCTACCCGTTTAACGAGGGGCTTTCGACTAGGCTGATAAGGGACCTAGCGCTAACCCCCGATGGCCGCTACCTCTTCGCGGGCGCTTGGTGGAGCTCGTCTTGGGTAATCGAGATAGGCGCGGCCGCTGCTGGGCGCGTAAGGATAGAGGCCCCGGCGAAGGCGGGCGTGGGGGAGGAGATCACGGTTAAGGTGCACGTTTCGAAGCCCGACGGGAAGCCGGCGGCGGGCGTTGCCGTATCCCTATACGCGAACGGGAAGCTAGTGGGTAAGGCGGAGACCGGTAGCGGGGGCGTTGCGACATTCAGTCTTAAGCTAGCGGCTTCAGGGAGGGTTGAGCTTAGGGCCGTAACCGAGGTAGGGGAGGCTAGCGCCACCGTGGAGGTCATCGCCCGCGAAGGGGCCGCCGCCTTGGAAATTAGGACCGGGATACCTAGGGTTAAGCTACTGGTTAACGGTAGGGAGTACGTCGCGGACGAGAAGGGGGTTGTCAGGATAGAGGGGTGCGGGGAGTACTTCGTGAAGGTTCCGCCGATCGTTAGGCTCGAGCTTGGGTCTAGGTACGTGTTTAAGGGGTGGAGCACGGGCGAGAGGAGGCCAGCCATTAGGGTGAGGGTGGAGGGCGAGGTAGTCTTAGAGGCTAGGTACGGCGTACAGCACCTAGTGGTCGTCGAGTCCGAGTACGGGAGCGCTAAGGGGTCGGGCTGGTACGACGAGGGGAGCACCGTTACGATCTCAGTTGAGCCCACCTCTGTAGACCTAGACGTCCTCCGTAGGGCGGTGTTCGTCGGGTGGCGCGGCACCGTAACCTCAAGTAGCCCAAGCGTTAGCGTAACCGTGAACGCTCCAGTCCACGCCGTAGCGGAGTGGAAGATTCAGTATAAGGTCGAGGTAGTAGCGGCCTTAGCCGTCGCCGCAGCCGCTCTAGCCGTGATAGCCGTTTACCTTATCAGAAAACGCTCCAAATAATTTTTCCCTTTTATTTTTGAAAATTAATGATCCAGCTGTGAAGAGAACATCGGCTAGAGGTAAACATGCCCATCTAGCTTGAAGAATTAGCGTAGCGTGAGACCTGAGACCCTCACTGCTCTGAAGTTGACAAGAGCGCCTGGCGAAAGAAGTTAGTAGAGTTTTTTTCTTGTAGCGACCGTGGTTGATTAGGCAAGCACCGGATAGTTTTCCTGAAAGAGAGCGGGAAGCTCACTACTCGATGGGAACTCGAACTCCACGATGCTGTATGGGCTTAACGTATACGGGTAGGCTCCTCTCTACTTTCCAGGGACCCTTCCTTAGGACAAGCCTAAGGAAGGCTTCGTTAACATTACTCGTTAAGTCCGAAACCACTCGTAGCTCCCTCTTCTCCGCTGTGACGAATTTTTCGAAGGGCATTTCGTCGCCTGAGAAAGCAATCCACCTAGTCACTACGTGGGGCTTCCACTCAATAGTGTACGTGCCGCCTCTCTCCGCCTCAAATAACTTCTCGTCGTGAACCACGTTAAGGACTCTATTAAACCTCCTTATGTATAACTCAACCTTATAGCTTGAGAGGATAGCAGTTAGGGCGATCGTAAGCTTTCCATTAGTGATCCTAATGGCTGCAGTAGCGCTCTCCCGCCCGTCAGAGCTCTCAACGGATAAGGTGTTTCCCGCGACCGTTACCGCGTAGCTTAGCGGCTTAAGCGGAGGGCATAGGTACAGGTTATTCCCCTTTATCCTAACTCTAAGGCACCTAGCGAGAACTATCCCTTCAAGCCCCACGTAGAAGCCTGAGGTGAAGTGAGGAGGAGCGCGCGCCTTCACGATAACGCCTCCAGGGCCTTTACGAACTTCGTAGCTAACGCTCCTTAGGAAGTCGTAGTTGACGCTGAAAGCCGGTATAACCCTACCATCATAGCCCACCCGCATTCTCCTAAATAGGCGGACAAAGCCTTCTTCAACCCCTATAATGTCTCCTTTGCTAAGCCCCTCCAGCAACACTTCTACAAAACCATCGGAAGCTAGAATAGAGTACCTTAAGCCCCTCATTTTAAGCCCTCTATAGGCTAGCAAGAGACCCCTGTAGATCCCGAAGAGAAAGCTAGCCAAGAAAGCTATGGTGACGACGGCCCAGCTAGGGCTTAAGAACAAGTAGTGGTTAGGTTTAACTAACACTATCAAAGCTCCGAGCGAGACAGCAAGCCCAAGTCCAGCTATAACTTTAGAGACTCTGC
This sequence comes from uncultured Thermofilaceae archaeon, assembly GCA_964489665.1. Taxonomy (GTDB): domain Archaea; phylum Thermoproteota; class Thermoprotei; order Thermofilales; family Thermofilaceae; genus CAZAZN01. Next base: position 4,482 of record CAZAZN010000061.1, on the reverse strand, counting down.
TACGAGCCACGGCGTCAAGGTATATTGATATGATGTAAAATGTAAAGGCTCCAATAGCGCACAGCACTATGCCTTTAATAATCTCAGCAATGTTCATGCTTTCGCCTCGGCACAATAAAGGCTACTTTATAACGCTTTAGAATTGCCCTAAGTCCCTTATCTAGCTTACCATGCAATTACCTAGTAAAGTTAAAGTTCCTTGTACGGATTCCCCCTCTATAGCAGATTACACTCGCTCGTTGGTTAATCGTGCTAGAATAGAGCGACAGGATATGATTAAAAAACATAGCCGTTTAACCAGAGGTGCTCTAGGCGCGTAGACTCGCTCTTAAAACACCTGGGAGAGCATGCCCTCTACCTTGTCGAGTAGCCTCCTAGCGGCCTCTAGCTTCGCTTTAGCCGCTAGGTAGTCGCGCTTAGCGATGCAGCCCTCAGCCTCCTCGATGAGCTTTCCGGCCCTCTCACACCTCTTCACTAGCCCTTCTACGTTGGCCCCCTCCTCCTTAGCTATCTCCACCTCCTCCTTGAGGGCTAGTAGCCGGGCCTTAACCTCCCTGAGCATGTTCTCGGCTTCCCTCCTCTCCTCGCTCACGTAGGCCTCGCGGCTCTTCAGCTCCTCCGCGACGTCTTTAGCGGCGTTAGCTATCACCGACGCAAGGTGCCCGCTCATGCCGGATAAAGCGGACTCTATGCTCTCCTCTGCTGCCTCGAACGCCGCTCCAGTTAGGTCGCCGCCTAAAACCCTCTGGAGAACGCTTAGCCCCGTCCTAAGCCCCTCGAGCGTGCGCCTCTCAGCCGCCTTCTTAACGTTGAACTTAACCTCGATGTCGGTGCCCCTAGGGTAAAGCCGAATCTCGGCCTCCTCTTCCGAAGTCTTAACCTTAACCTCAGCCCTACCTGGCGAGAACGACTTGCTGACTATGCCGACGCCCGCCTCGGCGAGCCTATTCAGGAAGAGCTCGTAGTACTCCGAGAAGCGGTTAGCCAGCCCCAAAGCGGTATACGTGAAGGTCAGCTTCCACACCCCCGACAGTCTTAGCGAGGCTACAGCATCGTACGAGTAAATAAACCTTACCTTATCCTCGCTCTAGGAGATACAGGTACCCTTAAGCTCGATCATCTTTAGAGCGTTAGGCTAGTGCGTACAGCCTTACGCCTTTAAAGAGGGCCCGGATGCTCTAGGAAGGGCCTTTAAGGAGCGGTGAGTCGCTTTTCCCAAAAATACCGCTGTTCTAAGCCTTTAATCTCCCAACCCTTAATAGCACGCCTTCCTCAGCCTCTTCGATGATCCACATGAGCAAGCCCCTCTTAGCCGCTATCGCAGCGGCCGCCCTAGCCGTGGCAGCCCTTACGCTTATAGCGCTGGGCTCTAAGCCGCCTGCTTCCGGAGGCCGCGTAACGGGAGGGGTCGATCTGTCGAAGGTTCGCACCGTGATATACTACTGGAACCTGCACAGCGAGCCTGAGGGACTTGAAGGAGGCTTGAAGGTCGTTAAGGAGCTTGACCCCGACATGATCTGGTACGCCCACTGGGTAGTGGGGTTCCTTATGCCTCCTAACTTGAGAGGAGGCCTACGAGATAGCTAGGCGCTGCAGGCTACTGGAGGACGCGGCTAAGAGGTTTAGGGAGTGGTGAGAGAGCGAAGCTTACACGCTTAGGCACGTAGAGGAGCAGGTTAAGGCCTTAGGGCCCGGCAGGATCTACTGCCCCTGCATACTAGGCTGCTTCAACTTCAGGGTGGACTTCAACTTCGACCCGCTAACCTTCAGGTGCTATGGCCGGGAGGAGATGCGCGAGATGCTGCTGAACCTCGGTAAGTGGGGCGTGGTGAACCCAGAGACTGGCAGGCCGTTCACCTTGGAGGAGACCCAGAGGCTGCTGCTAGGCCCTAAAGCCGAGAAAAGGCTAGGAGTACCCGACCTCTCGTCCCCCAAGGTCATCCGGTACTACGTCGATAGGGCTAGGGCACTGAAGAGAACTGGGGTGAGGGCCGTCTGGTACGACCTCTTCTTCCAGATGCCCTAGGTGCTCGCGAAGAAGTTCGAGTTCGACCACTCGATGGCTAGGGACCTGTACAACGGCGCGTGCGAGATAATCGAGGGCGCTAGGAGGGAGGGGCTGGTGGTCGGCACGTGGATCACCGCGCTACAGTTCCCCTACGACAGGGTCCCTGAGGTGGACTTCGTCACCGCATAGCCGACGACTAGGGAGGTCATATCCCTAGAGCTGAACTACTCGAGGTGGAGGAGGATAGCCGAGCTCATAAAGGCTAAGCGCCCGGGAATCCCCCTAATCATAATACTCGACTTCGCCGCTAGGGATGACCTACCCCTGCCAGTTTTCAGCCAGAAGCTTACGCCAAGGCAGCAGTCCGAGTTCCTCGTAAAGCTAAGCGAGCTCGCGAGGAGGCTCTAACGGGAGACGGGAGTACGCGTGCTAGTGGCGTACCCGGTCCATGGCCCCGGGCTAGGGAAGAACCCGAGGAAGCTCGCCAGGTATGACGTCTACGACGCCCTAGCACCCGAGCTCCGAATCTACAAGACGATAAAGAAGCTAATACTAAGCGAGCGCGGCTAGCCCCTAGCCACAGCCTCCCCGGCTTAACCGAGATCCCCCTCCTCGGGCACGCTAGCCCTTAGGCGCAAACAGGTCTAGGCGACCGTACTCCTCTAGATAGTAGCTAACCTTCCCCGCGATGTCCTCGTCTAGCCATACTATTGGCACGTACTTATCTCGGTAAATGAGCCCGTTAACCCTCATGAAGACCTCTAGCATCTCTAAGGGCACTCCCTCTGTCTCGAGGGACCTCGCTAAGTCCCCCCGCTCGACTTGGAGCACGCTACCTAGCAGCCGCAGGGCGTCGCGCTCCCCGAGCCCTATCTCCAGGAAAGTGCGATAGAGCGAGTACGCCTCGTGGTTTAGGCAGGCTGGTCCGCTACACCTGTGGTACAGCATTACGTGTACTTCGTCGAGGTACCTGTAGAGGACGCGGGGGTCCTGCCCCACGTACCTGGAGAGCGGATAGGGGAATACGGCGGCTACGAGCTCTACTCCCAGCTCGCGCGCCTCCTCCCTAATCCTCCCCAGTAGCGCTTCAACCTCCCTAGCCCTCGCCCTAGCCAGCTTCTCTAAGAGGTCTCGTAGTGCTCGAGGACTAGGTTCCGCTAGAGCGTGTTTAACCTCCTCCCTTAGTCCCTCGAGCTGGGGGACCACGGATACGCTGTGTTCACAGAAGCACGCCGATAGGAATAGCAGCCCATCGTGCGGCGACGGCAGCCTTAGGGCGTCGAGTAGCACCACCCTATAGCCTAGGTCGGCTAGCCTCCTTAGCTCGCCGAGGACCCTTTTCTGCACGCTAGGGTTCGAGATACAGCCGCTGTTCCCGAACGCAAACAGACCTCTGCTCCCGAACGCGTCTACAACTCCCTCCTCAGCGCTAGCGGCGAGCGGGACCCATATCAGGGGCACTACTCCCTCGCGATACGCCTTTAGCTTCCTCGAGTCCACGTACACTACGCTCGGCCTAAGCCCGAGGGCCTCGACCCTCGAGGCGTCTCCGAAGGCCCCAACCCTCATCTCGTACACCGCTTAGCCGCTCGATATTAAGCGAAAGGGGCTCGCCAACTATTAAAAACGCTTTAACATGTTCAACAGAGATTAAGTTAAGGAAGCAAAACATTAATATCTGTTAGCTATGCTTGAACCGGAGGGGTGAACAGGGATTCCCATATTAGCAGTAGTTCTTAAGGGCATCGGCTGGGTATTCATGGGCGCGGCGCTTCTAGCGTTCCTCGGGATATTGGCGGCGGACCTCTCAGCAATCCCCATCTACTTAGGCATAGGCTTCGGCCTCTTCCTACTCGGCCTATGGATCTACGATAAAGGAGAGAACTTAGATGAGAAGAAGAGGAAAGAGGAGCGTAAAAGAGGGAGGAGGGCGCGAGCTAAGCTACCGTCCCCCGGCAGGTAGCCGGGCTAACTTCCTTAATAATATTTTATAGGGGCAGCTAAGGGAGCTAGCTCTCGATCAATAAGGTAAATTGCTCCTCGCTTGCAGGGCTTGCGCGTAGTTGTGAAATTTACGTCAGGATACGCTTCGGCGCCCGCTAGGCGGCTTCAAGCTAGGGCGTGCTCTCCTTTAATACCACGGCTATGAGGAGTTTCCCGTGTCGGATAACGTCCTTGACTTCATGCGCGTAAAGCTTCCACCCGAGGTAGAGGAGCTAGTCTCCCGAGGGCTGTTCAGGGAGGCGGAGGGCGCTATCCTCGAGGCCTTGAAACGCGCTGAGGGGGACTTGAGGAGGAGGCTTGAGTTTGAGCTTGACAGGATCCGTAGGTGGCGCTACGAGTACCCCTATACGCTGACGGAGGCGCTCAAGAGGCTTAGGCGCGAGATCCCGGACGCTAGGCTGGAGGAGCTCAAGGAGTGGGTGAGGCGGGGCTGCGTCGATCACAGGGTTATTGACGGCGAAGTTAGGGTC
>CAZAZN010000060.1:0-9188 GCA_964489665.1 uncultured Thermofilaceae archaeon | reverse complement strand
GCGTGCTAGTCGTCGAGGATGGCGGTGCTAGGCTTGAGCCCGCCGAGGACCTTTGGGGGCTAGACGCCTACGAGTGTGAGCGTAGGCTTAGGGAGAGGTACGGTAAGGGCGCGGGAGTCCTGCTGATAGGGCCTGCCGGGGAGAACCTAGTCCCATTAGCTACTGTGGTCTGTGAGGGCGGTAGGAGCGGCGGCCGCCCCGGCATTGGAGCCGTTATGGGGTCTAAGCGCATTAAGGCGGTCGTGTTCCTGGGGGGCGGCGAGCTTAAGGCTGCCGACCCTAGGGGGCTTAAGAGGGTTGCCGCTGAGGCCTACAGGGAGGTTTCGCGCAGGCCTAGCTACGGGCTCTGGCTTAGGCAGGGCACCATGGCCGCTGTCAGGTGGGCTGAGGAGAACTCGGTGCTCCCCGTCATGAACTTTAGCGAGGGAGTTCTCGAGGACGTTTCCCGGATAGACGGCCATGCCCTAGAGAGGCTTAAGGTTAGGCTCCGCGGCTGCCCCCTGTGCAATTCGCCGTGCGGCAACTCGATAGAGGTTGACGGCAAGCTTGCCGAGCTGGACTACGAGGGCGTGGCGATGCTGGGCCCTAACCTACTTATCGAGGACCTTAGGGACGCGGCTAGGCTTAGCCTGCTCGCCGACCTGTACGGCATCGACTCGATAGGCTTGGGCGTGGTGCTGGGGTTCGCGATGGAGGCTAGGGAGCGCGGCCTGCTTTCCGAGGCCCCGGAGTGGGGGGACGTTAGAGGCGCCCTGGAGCTAGCGGAGGATATCGTCTACCGGCGTGGCGAGCTAGGGGAGCTACTGTCGAGGGGCGTCGCCTACGCCTCCCTCAAGCTAAAGGCCGATGAGTTCGCGATGCACGTTAAGGGCCTCGAGGTTACGGCGTACGACTGCCACGCGGCTCCGGGGATGGCGCTAGCCTACGGCACTAGCCCTATAGGCGCTCACCACAAGGACGCCTGGATCATCTCCTGGGAAGTTAACAACGATAGGCTTGGGTACACTAGGGCTAAGGTTAGGAAGCTTATCGAGCAGCAGAGGATTAGGGGCGGGCTCTTCGAATTTCTTGTCGCGTGCAGGCTTCCATGGGTTGAGCTCGGCCTCTCCCTTGACTGGTACCTTAAGTTGCTTAAGGCGGCTACGGGTGTTAGCTTTACCTTCGAGCAGCTGTGGGAGGCTGCCGATAGGGTCTACGCCTTGATTAGGGCCTTCTGGATCAGGGAAAGGGGCGAGTGGAGCAGGCTTATGGACTGGCCTCCACGCAAGTGGTTTGAGAAGCCGCTCACTAGGGGGCCGCTTAGGGGCGCTAAGCTCGACCCAGATGGCTACAGCGCCATGCTATCCTGGTACTACGAGGAGAGGGGCTGGGACGAGAGGGGGGTCCCGAGGAGGAGTACCTTAGAAAAACTCGGGCTGGAGGACGTAGCCTCCACGTTAGAGGGGGTCGTCGGCCTCTCGCCCTAGACGGCTAGTGATAGGAGGGTGCAGGCGGCTAGCAGGGCTGAGAGGAGGGTTAACGGCCCCGTTTTTAACGCCTCCATCGCCACCGCGGCTAGCGGTGCCCCTACTAAATACCCGAACCCCCAGGAGGCGCAGTAAACCCCCATCGCCGTCGATTCGTGAGGACTTAGCCTCTTAGCCAGGGAGGACTGTACCCTTACGGCGTTCGCCCCTACGGTGGCTCCTAGTAGGGCTGCTAGCGCGAAGAGGGGGGCTGGCCACCCCTTTAGCCAGCTCACGGCCGCGGCGGCTAGGAGGGCCGTGGCGAACGAGGCTGGCGGGAAGATCCTCTTCTCGACTAGGGGTGACGTGTAGCGTAGCGAAGCCTGGCTAGCTAGCATCGAGAGGTAGTATGTGGATATCAGAGCCCCGGCTAGGCTTAGGGGCACCCCGTACTGGGGCGCTATCAAGGGGTAGTGGGACTGTAGGCTGCTCTCAAGCGAGCCGAAGGAGGCTCCAAGGGCTAGGGCCGGCAGGATTATCGGAGAGACCTTCTCCCTAAGCCCCTTAAACTCGAGCTTCTCCCCTCCCCTTATCGGCGGGGCTAGCAGGTATACTAGGGCGGAGGAAGCGGCGCTCGAGGCGGCGTAAGGTATAAACGCGTACCTAACGCCCAACGCGGCCGCTATGGCGCTCCCCAGCGAAGGCCCGATACTGAAGCCTAAGGTTAGGCTACTAGACAGCAGCCCCAGCGCCCTCACCCTAGAGGTTGGGTAGGCCTTAGCGACCATCCCGAAGATGGAGCTCCAGATGAGGGCTTCAAAGGCCCCCTGGGCTAGCCTAGCTGCTACGACCTGGCCTACGCTTGTGGAGCTGTAGAGGAGGAGGGCTATCGCCGCGTTTAACGCCATGCCAATCGAAGCTAGCTTTCTCGCGCCGTACCTATCCGCCAGCACGCCGGCTGGGACGCTAAAGAGGACGTAGGTTAGCCCCCAAGCGCTTACCCCGAGCCCCGCCTCCACGTCCGAGCCTCCAAGCTCCCTAACTAGCAGCGATACGTTGGGAACGGCGGCCCCGAGGCCTAGCATGAAGGTGAAAGAGGCTAGGGCCGCTACCAGTAGGGGGCTAGGAGAGCTTCTCGACAAGCTCATGGTACTTCTCCTCGGCCCTAGCGTAGAACTCGCCTAGGTCGACGCCTACCTGCAGCCTACCCTCCCTCACCAGAACCCTCCCATCGACGATCACCGTGTCTACGTCGGCCCCTGTAGCGCTGTAGACTATGTGCGAGACCACGTTCTCCGCCGGCATCATGTTCGGCATCCTAAGGTCAAGCAGGGCTATGTCGGCCCTCCTCCCAACCTCTATCGACCCTATCTCACGCCCCTTCCCGAGCACCTCGGCGGCATCCACCGTCACCATCTCGAGCAACTTCTGAGCCGGCATTACGGCCGCGTTCCTCAGCCTAGCCTTCTGCAACAGCGCGGCGACCCTCATCTCGACGAACAGGTCCTGCCCGTTATTGCTAGCCGCCCCGTCGCAGCCTATCCCAACCCTAACCCCCTGCCACAGCATCTCGACAACCCTAGCGATCCCGTTGCCGAGCTTAGCGTTACTGGAGGGGCAGTGAGCCACCGACACGCCGTACTTAGCTAGGCAGGCTATCTCGTAGTCGTCCAGGTAGACGGCGTGCGCCAAGATCACGTCCGGCCCTAGGAAGCCTATCTTCTCAAGGAGCGTTACCTCGCTAATGCCGTACATCTTCTTAGCTAGCTCGACGTTCACGAAGCTCTCGGAGGCGTGGGCGTGCACCTTTACGCCCAGCTCCCTAGCGACCTCAGCACACTCCCTCATGAGCTCGGGAGAGCTAGCTGGGAAGCCGACGGGGCCTAGGATCGCATCCACCAGCTCGTATCTCTCGGCCACTCTTATGCAACGGCGTGCGAGCTTAAGCTCCTCCTCGGGCGAGGAGATCTCCCTCAGCCCAGAGTGGGGGAGCTCCTCCCTATCCCAGAGCATTACGGCCTCGACGAGCCTTACACCTATCTTCGCGGCCTCCTCCATGACTAGCTCGGCGTCCCTCTCCATGTCCAAGCTGGTGGTTACGCCGAACCTTAGCTTCTCGAGGAGGGAGATCCTGGCGCCGAGCCTCTTCATCTCATCGTCCATAAACTCGTACGCTTCCCCAGTCAGCCTGAGCCAGGAGGGTAGGGGTAGCTCGTCGAAGGCCCCGCGTAGGAATCCCTGTATCGCGTGGCCGTGCAAGTCGATTAAGCCGGGTATAGCCGCCTTACCCCTCCCGTCGATTACGTCGGCCCCAGGCCACCTAGCCCTAACCTCCTCGAACCTACCGAGGTCCGCTATCCTCCCGTCGTCAATGACTATGGAATAGCGCCTCAGGACCCTGCGCTGAGGATCCATCGTGATGACGTAGTCTACGTCCCTGATGATCAGGGGCATTCAGCTCCCTCGCTACTCGAGGATCCTGTACTCCTTCTCCAGTATCTTAACGGCCTCTATGGCGGCGCGTATCGCCTTGTCAATCCCCCTCCTATACCCCTCCTCGTCGAGCTCCTCCAGCTCCTCAACCATGTTGTTGCCCATGCAGAGGAGTATCGCTCCAGCTCTCTTCCTCCTAATCCTGCTAACCACGTATATGCCGGATACCTCGTTCTCGACGCACAGGACCCCTCCCCTAAGCCAGGGGTCGTAGACCGAGCGGGCGTACTCCGGCATCCAGCCTATCCACGTACCCCTATAGAAGGCGTCGTGAGTCCAGACTATCCCCACCTTGGGCTCGACCCCGATCCTCCTAGCCCCCTTTATCAGCGCGTCTATCACCCAGTGGTCCCCGACAGCCGGGTACTCGATCGGCATGTACTCCCTAGTGGCGCCATCGCCCCTCACGGCCGCCTGAGCCACCACGATGTCCCCGGCCCTCACCGATGGGTCTATACCCCCGCACGTCCCTATCCTAATGAACACCTCGGCTCCTATGTTAGCTAGCTCCTCGACAGCTATCGTAGCGGAGGGGCAGCCTATCCCAGTGGATGTCACGGAGACAAAGATGTCATCGACGTAGCCGCTGTAGGTTACATACTCCCTGTTCTCGGCCACCTTCCAGCTTCGGTCGAAGTAGCTGGCGATTAGAGGAACCCTGCCAGGGTCGCCGGGGAGAAACACGTACTTGCCGACGTCCCCGGGCTTGCACCTAATATGGTATTGTAAGCCTTCGCTCATCGAGCCTCCCTTCAGCTAATGGTATATACGGTTAATGCGCAATGCTTATAAGGGAATAATACAGGCTGATGAGTAGCTATATCTCTATGCCAAACGCTTCAGCGAACTTCTCAACCTTCCTAAACTCCCTCAGGAATTTCCTACCCTTCTCCGTGAGGACGTAGACCGCTGAACCCTCCCTCTCCCTCCTGGCAATTAAGCCCTTGCCCTCCAGCTCCGCCAGGTACTTGACTAGCCTGTCGTAGGATAGGTTCGCGCCGTAGAGTATGTGAGTTACCTTAGCTGCCCCCTCTCCCTCGACTATCCTCAGTATATCTACGAGTATCCTGAGCTTAGACCTCCTCTTCATCCCGCTCGGCTCACCTCCACGACCACAGCTAAGAACGATAACAGGCCAGCGATGTACAACGCCTTAGAAAGCAGAGCTGCTAAAGCCGATAGGGTTAGGACGTAGGCTAGCCCCACGACGTGAGACGCTAGGAGGAGTGCGAAGCCCGCTAAGACCATTAGCGACAACCTGCTCCTGCTCTCCTCATAAGCTGAGGCAGAATGTATCAGTATATATATTAAAAGGAATATGTCAAGCAGCTCGGCTACTAAGCGGACGCTGTAGACCCCCTTAAGAAGCACTGCTACGCTCGTCCCGGCGACCCTACTCTGCCTATGGTACCCTAGGGCTATGAGGGCTAAGGCTAGCGTCTCCGATACCAGGGATATCGTGGTTGCCGCGGCTACCATAGCCGAAGCAGCAGCCCTAGGGCCGCCTAGGGCGAGCGCTAGGAGGAGCGCTAGCCCCCTACAGGCTACGCCCGACGTTAGCAGAGAGAAGCCCGTGAATAGGTAGGCGAAGACTCTCATCCCCGTTAGCCTGAAGGCCTTTAGGGAGTACAGGCTAAGCGGGAACAGGATGGCGGCTCCCGCTAAGTCCGTTACCAGCGTGAGGCCCAGGTGTACCAAACGACCACCTTTGCTCGCTACACTCGAGCTAGATTTTGGAGATATGTACGATTCGTCTAGATTATGCGTGCATAGCCCTTAACTTTAGTGGTACTCCTCCTCTCGCGATGAAGCAGGTATTAGGACTACTGGTGCTAGCCCTAGTGCTCGTCGTGCCGACCTTAGCCGCTGCGCCCCAAGAGGACAGGGTTAAGGGGAGGATCGTTGCCGCGGAGGCGGTTGTGGCGGGCCTTACTAACTCGACGATAACGCTTCAGGTCGGTAATAGGACCGTGGAGCTAGTTGCGCTAGGTACGTGGCTGGTAACCGGCGAGGAGCTTGGCCTCTATAGCTGGGAGGAAGCGAGCGCCTTCCTGGAGGTTGGCGAGAGCGTTAAGGCTACGGCGGCTCGCGTTAGGGGTAGAGGAGTGCTACTTAAGCTATCTAAGCCAGCTATGGAGATGATTAGGCTCCCCGTCCGCAGGCTTGCATCCAGGCTTAGAAGGGGTAGGAGCGTAGCCCTAAGGTGCGAGGTGGTCAAGGTAGGACGCGGCGTTGTAGCGATTAAGCGCAGTAACTTAACGGCCCTCCTCCTACTCTCGAAGGCGTGGATTAAGGCCGGAGAGGGCGAGGTCTCCTGGGAGGGGTTAACGGGCGAGCTAAGCCTCGGAGATGAGCTGTGGGTTTACGGGAAGGCTATAACCCTTAGGAAGGGGCTAGCTGGCTATAGGGCTCTAATTGCGCCGATCACGATCATAGACCTCAGCGGGGGCGCTGCCTTCGTAAGGGCTTCTTCACGGCCTCTATAACGGCGTAGCCGTTAGAGCCACTCCAGCGCTCCGCGAGACCCGTGACCTCTAGCCCGGCCTCACTAACCTTCTTTACTACCTCCTTAAGCGTGAAAGGTACCTCCCAGTTCACCGGTAGCGCGTGCGCCACCCTCCTCAGCGGGCGCAGGAGGGGGCCTGGAACTCGCCTCAGGAACCTATCGCTCACGAGCATGCGCCCACCCTCGGCTAGGGCCCTTGACAGCTCGTCGAGAGCCGCTAGGCTCGGCAGCTCGTGCACCACTCCTGTGGACAGCACGGCGTCGAACGCACCGCTCCTAAAGGGCAGCAACTCTAGGCTAGCCCTAACGGCGTCCGCTAGGGGGATTAAGACCCTAAGGGCCCTTAAAGAGAGCTCGTCCAGGTCAGCTCCCACTAGGATCATTCCAGCTCCTAAGGACTTTAGCACCAGCAGGTTTAGCCCCGTTCCACAGCCAGCGTCAAGCACTTTAGCTGGCTTTAGGGAGGCTAGGCGCTCGTACGCGGGGTACGCGACGTCTCTCAAGATCTCTAGCCGCTGGGGATCGGAATACATCCTCCTAAGCATCTTGGCCAGCGCCCATGGAGAAAGCCGAAGCCCCCTTCTAACGGTCCTAACGGCCAGCTGAGCCGCCCTAGCCTTAAGAACCGCCTTGACAATACGTGAAGCCCTCCTACCCACGACAACCTCAACGCTGGGAGCTAGCCTCTCGACCTCTAGCTCCAGCTCAGCTATGAGGTCGGCTAGCTCCTTAAGGCTCAAGCCCCTAGATAGCTCCCGATGAAACGGTTAATAATTATCTCGCCTTAAGTCGGCGGCTACTTAGCCCATTGCTAAAAGTAACACATTTGTGAATAATTCACAAGAATGTGAATCACATATATGTGAATCTTTCACAAATGTGTGAAAGTAAGACCTAAGCTCCCTCGCCCTTCATGTCCTCTAGACACGCTATGATGGTCGTGATCGTGGGCTTGCTCCCCCATGACTCAGGCAAGACCTCGGTTACGGCGGCGCTAGTTAGAGAGGCTAGGAAGAGGGGCGTAGACGCCGTAGCGGCTAAGCCCGTTGGAGGCCATAATATGTATAGCCAGTTCGACACGTTGTTGAAGAGCTTAGACATGGGAGTACTCGTCGGCGAGGACGCCTATAAGCTGTGGGTAGCCTCCGAGAAGTGTGAGCCCATCGAGCTTATCTCGCCCTTAGACATCTTGACGGCTCCCCCGGACCCTGACGTAGTGGGCTTAGATGAGTACTTAGAGGAAAGCTCGATACTCACCCGAGTCGCCGTGATGTTGAGGATTAGTGATGCGGTCGCTGGGCGCACCGAGCACTACGTTGTCTCGGCTAACCTCAGGAGGGTGGTGCCAGCGTTGAGGGCTAGGGCGGAGGAGCTAGCTAGGAAGGTTAAGGCTAGGCCCGTGAGCCCCGCCCAGTTCCTTAAGCTAGCTACGGGCTCGGAGGAGGTTGTCGATAGGTCTCTACAGCTTCTGCTTGACAGGCACGGGGAGGTTTTCGTTGAGTCGTTTAACGACGCGGCTTGTCCCGCTCCCGCGTGCCTTGAGGCCGATGCCGTGATCCTAGTGGCGCCTTCAAGGGCCTACGTCTACAGGGGCTCGGACTACGCAGCTGTCGTCAGGGAGCTAGCTAGGCGGCGCGGCTTGAACGTAACGTCTCAGGAGGTGTTCCAGCGTATAACGCCCGTGGGCTCCGTTCAGCTCGTGCCTAGGAGGAAGAGCGAGCTGACGCTCCCCTTAGCCGATACTGCCGAGCTACTCGAGATGGTCGAGGGGAGGAAGCCCGCCTTAATGGGCTAGGCTTGAGCCGATACCGTCGGTTCGCCTCGACTTGAGGGTGTCGCGGGGCGTCTACGGAAGGCTAAAGCCTGTCGACTCGCCTATCCACACGCGGGTGAGCGGTTGGCCTCGGAGGAGGAGCTCGACCTCCTGTTTAGCGCGCTAAGCCACGCGGCTAGGAGGGCCGTCATCAGGGCGCTAGGCGAGGAGGGGGAGATGACGTTCACCGACATGATGAAGGCCGCTGGGATAGGGGAGACTGGGACTTTCGGCTTCCACCTCAAGAGGCTGCAGCCGCTACTGGAGAGGACCGAGACGGGGAAGTACAAGCTCTCGCCACTCGGCAGGCTAGCGTACACCGTGCTTAAGTGTGCCGAGGAGGGCGAGGTGCCAAGGAGGAGGGGGTACGAGGTTCTCTCCAACATCGCCGAGTGTATGCTCGATGGAAAGAGGCTCGAGGAGCTAGAGCTGGTCGAGATTAGTGACTGCGGGAGGGTTGTCATAGCCAGCGATGTCACCCCCGAGCTATTCGACAGGAAGGTGCTAGCGATAAGGGACGTCGGCGAGATAGTGGTCCCACGCCACCTCTACCGGTATGTCCTGAGGAAGGTGGAGGGAGGTGTCGGGAGGATTGAGGTGTACGAAGGCGAGACCCCCCTACCAGAGTTCCGGGGAGTTGTAGAGAACTACGACCAGCTAACGCTTGACTGCTCACAGCTGTCCGGGAGCGTAGGGATAGAGAACTTCGGGGTGCTGGCGCTTAAGGGCCTAGCTAAGGAGACCGCATCAAGGATCAGGTACATCGAGAACTTCGGGGTACTCAGGGTGCCTAAGGGGAAGGTCGGCTTGATTATTGGGAAGCTGCGCGAGAACTACGGCGCGATCGAGGAATATGAGGAGGGTGGTGAGGGTGCTGGCGGTTGAGGCGGAGGGGCTGGGGAAGAGGTACGGGGATAAGTGGGGGTTACTG
>CAZAZN010000059.1:0-9400 GCA_964489665.1 uncultured Thermofilaceae archaeon | reverse complement strand
GTGTAGTAGCCACGCCGCGATGTATATGGTCCCTTTCTCCCTCTCGCTGAGCTCCTCGTACCTCCTAACTCTCACCCCCTCCCCCTCCTCGGGGCCCTCTCCGGCGCGGGTTTTTCAGGGGCTAACGCCCCACGCGCCGGAGCAGGCCCCGAGGAGGGGGAGGGGCTAATGAAATTCAAGATTGAGTTCCTTCGCTATGAAAATGGAAAAAGAGTTTACAGAATATTCATTGACCCCAGCAATGAAGAGGCTCTCGCCGAGTGGCTTATAGAGAAAGCTAAGGAGGCTCTTGAAAAGGCTTTACAACAGTTAAACTATCATCCAAGAGAAGTATGCCCTAAAACGTATTCCTTAGATAAAGCGAAGGCGAGAAAACTCTACAACATAGCTTCAAAACTCTTTGGGAAATATAAGGTAATAACAAAAACCAGTAAATCCTTATGGTACAGGCTGGGACTTGCATTAACTGATGGTACAATAACGGAGGGCGGTATAATCTTTGGTACAACGACAAAAGAACTTACTTTCTGTGTTATAAGGGCGTGGCCCGAAGCTACAGTGTCGTTTCACGGCATCAGTCCATCAAAAGACGGGTTAATTCCCTCAATTCGCATCTGTGTTCCTTTGAGAGACATGAAGATATTCCTTAAGATGGCGCTTAGAGAGCCCAGCAATTTTGCTAAAGTATTAGAGAGTGATGAAGAAAAGAGGAACGATTTCCTTGCCGGAGCAGTAGATGGAGATGGTTGTGTGCAGGATACCTCTGTGATAATTATCGCAAAGATAGGTAGCAGAATGCATAAAATTCTAGAAATTTTGGGAGATTCAGGTATCATCAGTAAGAGAAGTATCGTAACTCGTAAATCACTTTTCGGTACAACAGGTCAATTTAGATACTATGGTATTTATGCAAGAGACTGGGGAAAAATATACCAACGCATGGAACATCCTGAGAGAAAAAACAAACTTAAACACCTTATAAGTCATCTAAGAAAGAAAATATTCTTCACAGCATACCGAGCGGGACGTGCTATAATGCTTTATTGCAAAGATAAGAACTTGCTCATTCGCCTTACAGGAAAGAACCCGTATCAACACGGATCGGCGTACATAGTATATACGGCTGATCACGAAACATTAAAGAAATGTCTACCACTTGTTGATGAAAAGGGCAAAGAAGTTATCACTAACTTCCTGAAAGAGCATAATCAGAAGCAACTCAGAAGAACACGCTCCTGGAAACGTGATAAAGCAAAAGCACCACCAATATGGGTACATAAGGGGCATAGATGTCTTAGAATATGCAGCTTTTCTCCTGAACTACTAGCACGTTTAGTAGGAAGAACACCCTACCATAAGGATGCCGATTACTGGTATATCTATACCAGCAAACCCGAGATTCTTAGAAGGATACTTCAATACACCGATGAAAAAAGCAGAAAAATAATCAAGGAGTTTTTAGAAAAGAAGAGAACAAATCAAAGAAAAGGCGGCCCCTCCCCTTCCTCCTCCTCAGAAAACATACGACAACGTCTCGAAGCCGCTTACCCCTAAGGAGGCGGCTAGGAGGCTTACCGAGTACAGGCGCCGGTACGGGGTTAACGGCTTAGCGATCAGCGGCGGGGAGCCCACGCTTAACCGGAGGTGGCTCGTCGAGTTCTTCAGGGAGCTTAAGCGCCTAAATCCTGACAAGGAGGCTAGGCTACACCTCGATAGCAACGGTACGCTGCTGACGCCCGACTACATCGACGAACTAGTCGAGGCGGGCTGCAACAACATAGGCGTTGAGCCGAAGGGCGCTAGGGTCGAGACGTTCATGAAAATCACGGGGATAAGGGATCGTGAGGTCGCCAAGAAGTACCTCGAGACCTCCTGGAACGCCGTAAGGTATATACGGGATAGCTACCCTGAGGTTTACCTCGGCGTAGGCGTGCCCTACAACCCCGCGTTTATGAGCATGGAGGAGGTGGCGGAGATAGGCGAAAGGATAGCCTCGATAGACCCCGAGATACAGGTGTGCGTCCTAGACTACTTCCCGACGTTCAGGAGGAGGGACATCAAGCGCCCTAGCCCGCTCCAGATGCTTAAGGTTAAGAGGGTGCTTAACGGCTGCGGGCTTAAGTACGTCATAATGCAGACCAGCCTGGGGCACTTCGGCCCATGACATCCCTCGTGCTAACCACGCTCGCGGGCCTAGAGGAAGCCGTTAGGAGGGAGGCGGCGCTCAGGGGGCTAGAGGTCCTCCCCCTACCCGAGGGCTTTAAGGGCAGGGTGCTGGTGGAGGGCCCCGAGGAGCAGGCCCTCTCGATGAGGACCGTTGAAGCCGTCTCTAAGTTGCTAGGGTTCAGGGGCCTCGACGATCTCGACGTAAGGAGCGTTAGGCTAGCCCTCAGAGAGCTGTTTAGAGGCGCCGAGCTAGGCGAGCTAGGGGAAGCTAGGGTTAGGGCTTACGTGTTCGGGGAGGGGTTTAGTCGCAGGACGCTGGAGCTCGTGGCGGCTAGGGAGCTGGTGAGGGCTGGCGTGAAGGCTAACAGGAGGGCTCGTAGGAGCGTTAGGGTGGAGCTCGACTGTAGGAGCAGGGTCCTAGCAGCCTCCCTACAGCTCAACGAGAAGCCGATGCACCTTAGGCCGTACTACAGGCGGAAGCATCCAGCGCCCCTAAACCCGCTAGTAGCCGCGTCGGCGCCCCTGCTAGCCGACCTCCCTAGGGGGGCGGTGGTGTACGACCCCTTCTGCGGCTCTGGCACAATACCCATCGAGGCCTCCCTCCTCCTAGGGGCTGAGGCCCTAGCCTCCGACGTGCGCCGCAAGTACGCTGAGGCAGCCCTAGAGAACTCTAGGCTCGCAGGCGCCGACGTGCACGTAGCCGTAGGCGACGTTAGGGCGCCGCCGTTCAGGGGAGGCTTCGACGCCGTAGTAGCCGACCCGCCTAGGGGGTTTAGGATGAGGGTGGAGAGGGTAGCGCCCCTCATCGAAGCCGTGGTCAAGCTAGCCGCTAGTAAGGGCGTTAAGGCGGTCATGATAACCCCTTTCTTCTCCACGGCCGTTAGGCTAGCTAAGGAGAGAGGGCTGAAGGTGGAGGCACACTTTCAGGCAGTGCAGGGCGGGGAGAGAATAGACCTCTTGGTCCTTACGCCTCAGGGCGCTTAGATGCAGCTCAATAGCTAACTAGTGAATATACATATATATGTATATTCACACAGAATATGTGATGCCAAACATTACACTGTCAATTCCCGAGGAACTATACAGGAGAATGAAGAGACATCCTGAGGTTAAATGGAGTGAGGTAGCGCGAAGAGCTATCGCCGAGTACTTAAGGAGGCTCGAGGGAGTCGTAAGCGCGGAGGAACTCCTCGAGGAGCTAGGGGAGGACTTCGCTAGGGATCTAGATTCCCTTGATCTGAAGAAGGCAGAAGAACATTTTAAACGAATGAGGGAGGCTGAATGGGAGAGGCTCTCTACGATACTAACGTCTTAATAGAACTTCAGAAAAGGGGTGTTAAGGAACTAAAAGGATACACGACGATTCTTAACGTCATCGAGCATCCTAAGGCGCTTAGAGTGAAAGGATTAAAAATTATCTACCCAGACGTAAGAGACTATAATTTAGCCCTAATGATTTCAAAGGATCTCTATAAGTTAGGTAAGCCAGTGCCAGCCATAGATTTAGTGATAGCTGCTATCGCGATAAATAGGAGCCTTAAGCTCGTTACTAAGGATAAGCATTTTAAATTTGTAAAAGAGGCTAGGAGAGATCTACTATTAGAAATCCCGCCGTAGCGCTTAACTTAGATCATTGAATAACTCCATCTACAAGCCTCATTACCCGTGTTGCGTACTTGGCTACTAGGGGGTCGTGGGTCGCGACTATGATCGTCACTCTCTGCTCCCTGTTAACCTCGCTTAGGAGCTCTAGGACTGAGACCTTAGACTTCAGGTCTAGGCTCCCGGTTGGCTCGTCGCAGACCAGCAGCCTCGGCCCGTTGATCAGGGCCCTCGCCACGGCAATCCTCTGCCTCTCCCCTCCGCTAAGCTCGCTAGGCCTGTGGCCGAGCCTGTGGGAGAGGCCTAGCCTCTCGAGCAGCTCCCTAGCCCTCCTCCTAGCTTCCCTAACCCCCTTCCCTGCCATTATCGCCGGGAGGGCCACGTTGTCGAGGGCCGTTAGCTCCGGGATCAGGTTGTAGAACTGGAAGACTACGCCCACGTTCCTCAGCCTAAACCTAGCTAGCTCCCCCTCCCCCATCTTAGATACGTCCACTCCGCAGACCCTAACCTCGCCGCTAGTCGGCCTATCGAGCGTCGAGATTATGTTCAGCAGCGTCGTCTTACCACTGCCCGACGGCCCCATCACGCACAGGAACTCCCCCTCCATAACGGTCAGCGACACTCCCTTGAGGGCGACCACCCTGGTCGGCCCGCTCCCGTAGACCTTAACCACGTTAACCAGCCTAACGACCTCACTCAAACCTCAACACCTCGGCCGGTCTAACCCTAGACGCCTTATAGGCGGAGTACGCGCACGAGGCGACAGAGAGCAGGACGACGAAGGCTAGGGCTGAAGCGGCTAGCTCGGGAGTGAGGACGAAGGGGACCGTGAGCTCGCCCGAGAATATTTCCACCGAGACCCTGCGGAGGATCGAGGCGGCGGTAGCTGCGGCGGCCATGCCCAGCGCGTAGCCAGCCACCCCGTAGGCTAAGGCCACTAGGGAGTAGATCGCGAAAACCTCGCCCGACGTAGCCCCTATCGCCTTCAGCACCCCTATGCTCCTCTTCCTCGACTCCGTAAGCATCAGCATCACGTTCACGATCCCCAGCCCCGTAATCGCCAAGACGCAGGCGACTATCGCGCTCGAGTAGAACCTCTCGACCTCCAACAGCCTTAACACGTTACCCGCCAGCTCCGTCCAGGGCCTAGCCTCAAACCCCCTACTCCTAAGCCTAGCCGCCACCTCCTCGGCTAGCGAGGGATCCCTCAGCCGCACAGCCACGGTGTAGTTCAGCCCCCCGCCCGCGAGCTCCTCGACGAGGCCAAGGTCGCAGACCACCACCCTAGAGTCCAGCTCGAAGACCCCGGTGTAGAACACCCCCGCCACCCTAACGCGGACAGAGGAGCCCGACGGCGCGACTACGGAGATCTCGTCCCCAACGCCCACCCCCAGCCTAGACGCTAGCCGAGCCCCCAAGACGCACCTCCTACCGCTCAGCGCCCAAGACCCCTCCACCACGTACCCGTCTAAGCCGCTAGCCTCTGCCTCCTCTCGCTCCAGCACGCCCAGGAGCCTAACCCCCTCGGCTACCCCGCCTCTAACCGCCAGCGCGTTAACGGCGAGCCTAGGCGAGTAGGCCGCCACCACCTCCTCCTCGCCTTCCAGCGCCTTAGCGACCTCCCCGTAGTCCCCTGCCTCGACCTCAACGTGCGGGACGGCGAGCCCCAGCGTCTTCTCCAGGGTAGCGGCCTCCAAGCCGTTGAGCAGAGCCTGGGTCAGCGCGTACAGGAAGGCGGCTCCGGCCACCACCGCGACTATTATAGCCGTCTGCCGCTTCCAGCTCCCCAAGTACCTAAGCGCTAGGAACACCACGAACCTCGCGCTCACCCCCGACACCTCAGCATCGCAGCCAGCTCCTCTTTAAGCGAGGAGAGGAACTCCTCATCCCGAAACACGTCGGGCGCTATCATGCACTGAAGCGCCAACCCATCCAGCACGGCCATGAAGATCCTAGCCCTAACCTCCGGCCTAGGAGCCCCAGCCTCCCTCAGGAACTCGGCGAAAACCCTAACGTACTCCTCGTAGAACCTCCTAACGAACTCCCCCCTACCCCTGCTCCTAGCTCCTCGTAGACGCTCGTAAGGAACAGCAGCGCCTTAACGTCGCTCCTAAGCGTCACGCCGATAGCTAGCGAGAGCATCCTCCCAACCTTCTCCTCAAACGGCGCCCTAGACGCGAGGATAGCCCTCAACGGCGCAGCCACCAGCCTCTCGAGGAAAGAGGCCAGCGCCTGCTCAGCTAGCTCAAGCTTAGACTTAAAGTAGTGGAAGACAGCCCCCTTAGAGACACCAGCCTCCCTAGCAACCTCCTCAACCGAGACCTTAGAGTACGGCTTCCTAGAAAACAGCCTAGCAGCCGCCTCGATTATCCTCTCTCTAGTGCTCATCCTACCGACCAGTCGGTAGGTTACGCCTATAAAACCTATCTCAATACAGCGAACACCGCGACAGTAGCTCTAGCCACCTTCCTTAATCTTAATTCTCTAGAAGCATGCATCCGCGCTAACACACCATTCCAAGCGCCGCTACTGACCGCTTATTAGCCTTAGCCCACTTGCCTAAGGGCACCGGCTGCTAAGCGTAGGCGCCGTGTAGGGTGACGTTAAACCAGCTGTAGTAATACTCGTAGTTCTTGCCTAGTATTAACGTGAACCCCCTACTACAGCCAAGGCCGCAGCTAACGTGGTTCTCGGTAACCAGGTACACCCTCCACCACCTCTCAACAAACCTAGTAATCGTGAAGTTAACGAGCGCGGGTGTGTCGTCCGTAAACCTGCCGCCGATTACCAGCTTAGCGGGGTCCTTAGAGCTGCTTCCACCACCATCGCCGCCCCCTTCCTCCACCTCCACATTGCGGTGTGGGCTTCTACGACGCACTTCTCGGCGTGGGCGGTTAGCTTAGCTTTAATCCGAAGCTCTAGCTTCCACCGGGCCTTGCCCAAGTCCTTTAGGTTCCAGACCTTCTCGGCTAGCCTAAACCCGTAACCGTCCTTTGGGTCCCTGAACCTGTAGGGGCCCAAGTTCTCCCTTCGGCCGCTCCAGGTATCCTTAAGCTCCCAGGGGCCCCAGTCGTTAGCTGCCGAGTTCCACTCCCTAACGTACAGCTCAACCTCCCACTCGACGTATTCGACCCTAAACCACCAGCTAAACCCCGGCTTACGGCCACCCTCAGGCACCTGCCCACCAACAGTAACGATCACGTAAAGCTGGCAGAAACACCCACCCCTATCACCCCTACACCTACAAGCCCAATCGCCAGTAATAACGTCGTCATCAGAGCCCTCGTTAGACCTAGTGTCAGCCCCTTTAGTCCCGTCGACGTACACCCCCACGCTAACCCTAGCACCGCCCGGGCCAGGGCAGTGGCACTCCTCGCCCCCAGCGCTAGCCCTAGGCGTGAGCGACGCTAGCAATAGGGTGGTGAGGAGTATCAGAAAGAAGGCTAGAACGAGAACTCGCCTAGCCACCTATGATCACCTCGACCCTGAATTTCACATAGCCGTTTACCACCAGCATAAGTGTCCTGTAAGGCGTGGGTATGGGGTCACACTCCTCAACTGGTCCGCTCCAGCAAGGATCGCAATCTCCTTTAAGGCACGTATACTTGAACGGGCTTCTCGTAAAGACTATCTCGAACTCTTCCGGCCCCCTCTCCCAGGGGCTGCCTAAGGCGACTCCCCGAGCTTCAAAGGTAGGACAGTTCCTTATTACCATTTTAACGCTTAAGTAGATCCCTCTCCTAACCCCCTTCACGATTACTTTCTTCCAGCCCTCCGGTAGGGTCAAATAGTACCATTCCCAGCCTTCTATCTCGATCCACCCACCCTCCACCTTAACGGTCGTGGCTTAAGCGGTGGGCCTGGAACAACTGTCAAATTCGCGGGGTATGGCTTTCCGTCGGCTATTATCGTGGCGTTCCCGGTCAGCCTCCTAGCCCGCCTAGCGTAGACGGCCTCGACCTTAACGTCCTCATCTACCTTAAGTAGCAGCGTAGCGTACTCGCCCCTAGCCTCAACCTCAGCCCGCTCCCCGTTCACCAGGAAGTGGCTTAGCTCGTCGTACAGCTCGTGGCTCCCGTTAAACCCCAGCTTAACCTTAGCTGGCGCCGTGATGTTTAGCTCGGAGCCAGCTCGTACGTAGTCGCTGTACCCGTAGGTCCTCAAGCCGTTAACGTAGACTGGGTGTGGGCTAACTACCACGACCCTGTACGCCACGCGCTTGAACAGGGTCTCTATCGTGGTGTTACCCTTAATCCTCAGCCCAAGCGCCTCAGCGCACACCCTAGAGCCGTTAACCAGCCAGCAGTCAGGCTCGAAGCCCTCAGGAGCCCTAGCCTCTATGATGAGGAGGGTGCCGTGCGGTAGGGTAGCTTCGTAGGGCAGGCTAACCCTAGAGCCGTTAACGAGCACCTCCACCCCGGGGACTTGACTAACGACCTTAACCGTGCACAAGATCTGCTTAAAGACGGCTTCAATCGTGGTGTTGCCGTGGATCGTGAGAGTTAGCTCCAAGTTGGAGCCGGCCTTAGAGCCGTTAACCCTCCACTCAGCTAGCTTCCAGCCCTCCTCTGGCAGTGCCTTGAGCTCTACTAGGGACCCATACGGTACCCTCGCCGCTCTCCTGATCGAGCCGTTGACTAGTACTAGGCCTCGGCCTTCGATATTGACGGTTAGGTGGGCTGGACCGGGCTTTTCGCGCCATAGGGCTAAGCGTAGGGCGGCTGGGTGGGCTAGGGCTAGGATGAGGGCGGCTATTGCGGCTAAGGCTATGGCGGCTGTGAGCTTATCTTCCGCCCTCATCCTATAATTTACGATTTTAAGGAAAATATAGGGGCTGCGCTACCTCTCCAGCCTCTCCTCTAGTAGCCTCCTTATCCTCCTGAGCTCCTCGAGGATCTCCGCCTCGGGTCGCGGTGGCGCTGGGGGCCTCGGAGCAGCGGTCCTAGCCCTGCTGAGTATCTCCTCCCTTAGCTTGACGGCGTCGCTGTAGCTTAGGTAGGAGAGCATGGCTTCGGGGCGAGGAAGCCCCATGGCGGCTGTGTGGACTGCTAGGTTCGCTAGCCCTAGCGCCCTCATCAGCGGCCCCTGCGACAGTACCACGTTGTTGACCTTCGATAAGGGTACTACGGACTCCCTCCTCCACCAGACCCCCCTCCTCGCGATAAGCCTGTCAGCTTCGACGACGTACTCGATGGATTCGTAGTACCTCCCGACCCAGTAGATGTAGAATGCCGCTACCGCGGCTAGCGCGATGTAGCAGGCGGCCATTAGGGGGTGCGCTAGTAGCTCGGGCGCTAGGAGCGCTATGGGGAGCACGACTATCGATAGCACTAGGGCGTACGTCGCCGCGAACGCTACGTGGTAGTACGCGATCATGTTAGGGTGGGGCTTAGCCCTAACGACGCTCACGCTGGAGAGTAGGGGCGGCTCCTTAATTCCTTAGCGCGAGAACCCTTTAACCGACGGGAGGGAGGTAATCCGCGGTGTAGGGGCTTGGCTGAGGTCGACTACGAGGGCCTCGCGATCCGGCTCATCGTATTCGCGGGGCTAATGCCGGTTCGGGTATCCGTGTTCGGGCCAGCGCTCGGCGTAGCGATGTCGCTGTTCTGGGCGCTATCCCTAGCGGTAATCT
>CAZAZN010000058.1:0-9976 GCA_964489665.1 uncultured Thermofilaceae archaeon | reverse complement strand
GCTCTAGATGTGTCGAAGCTGCCCGCTAGCGAAATCGCTGAGATAATGCTGTTCGCCCAGGCTGTTGGGGCGGCGGCCTGCACAGCACCCGGGACTACCGCTGGCGTAAGCCTAGATCAGATGCGGAAGCAGCTCGAGGAGCAGGGCGAGGAGATCCTAGCGGGTCAGGTCATCGAGGCGTAGAGCACTACCGATTATAGTCTTGAGCACCGCCTAACATCGGATGAGGGACTATAAGCCCCTAGTTGGGCTAGTCGCCTTAGGGGATCCACGGGAGGAGGTCCCGTGGATAGAGGAAGAGGAGCGGATGAGTAAGAGGCTTGCCGAGTTCCTCGGGAAGTTAAGCGGGCTTAGAGTCGTCTATAGAGAGGGCGTGGCTCGAGGGCTTAAGGAGGCCTGGGAAGCCGCCGCTAAGCTAGCTCGCGAAGGCTGCGACCTCCTGCTACTCTACGTCCCCATATGGACGTTCCCGTCGAGCACGGTCGCGGCGGCGAGGGCCGCCCTCGACGCGGGGCTGCCCATGGTAGTCGTGTACTCGGACGGGGTCCTTAGCGGGGTCCTGGCATCGGCGGGGGCGCTGAAGCAGGTAGGGCTTAGGCACCGCATGATCTACGGCGGCTTCGACGAGCTAAGGAGGCAGCTGATCCCGCTGGCTAGGGCCTGCATGGCGGTTAACAGGTTGAGGGGGTCAGTCTACGGGGTGTTCGGCGGCAGGGCGCTTGGGATGTACACGGTGGTCGACGACCCAATTAGGTGGCAGAGGGTGTTCGGCGTCGACGTCGAGCACGTAGACCAGCTTGACCTGCTTAGGGAGGCCGAGAGGGTTAGCGAGGAGGAGGTCGAGAGGTACGTCGAGTGGGTCGAGCAGAGCTTCGGCCTAGTAGAGTACGACGGTAAGGTGCTGACTAGGGAGAAGCTCAGGAGGCAGCTCAGGCTGTACATAGCTCTTAAGCGGCTGATTAAGAGGCACGGTTTCGACTTCTGCGGCATAAAGTGCCAGCCTGAGCTAAGCGATCACTACGTTGACGCGTGCCTAGCCGTCGCCCTGATAAACGACCCCTATGACGCAGACGGCCCTAGGGAGCCAATCGTGTGCGCCTGCGAGGTTGACCACGACGGGGCGCTCACCATGCAGGTGCTTAAGCTCGTATCTGGCGGCAAGCCAACGGCATTGATGGACGTGATAAAGTACGATGAAAAGGAGGGATTGCTGTTCCTAGCTAACTGCGGGGGCGCGGCCACCTGGCTAGCGAGGAGGTCTGAGAGCTCGCTCGAGAACCTCCAAGAGGTGCACTTGAGGCCGCAGATCCAGGGTAAGGCTGGCGGGGCGGCGACCCAGTACGTCGCCGATGAGGGAGTGTTCACCGCCGCTAGGCTATACAGGGTAGGTGACGAGTACCGAATGGACATAGTCAGGGCTAGGTCCGTTAAGGTTCCAAGGGAAAGGCTTAGGGAGAGCATGTGGCCTTGGCCCCACGTCGTCCTCAGGTTAAATAGCGAGGACTTTAGGAAGCTGATCTACAGTATTGGAGCTAATCACCTGCACGTGACGGCTGGCAACTACTCGCGGGAGCTAGCCGAGTTCTGCGAGCTGATGGAGATAGGCTACGTGCTGATAGACGCCCTATATTAACACGTCCTCCAGGTCCTTGGGGAACGTCGACAGCACCTCGGCTCCCTCCCTCCTGACGACGACGTCGTCCTCTATCCTCACGCCGAACTCGCCGGGGAAGTAGGCGCCAGGCTCAACGGTGAACACCATCCCCGACTTGAGCTTATACCTGGCGCCGACCCTTAACCCCCTGCCTTCGTGCACCCTAACCCCTATCATGTGGCCTAGGGAGTGGATGAACCTACCCGGGTACTTAGCCTCCAGTAGGCTCCTAGCGGCCTTGTCCACGTCCTCCGCCGTAACCCCCTCCTTAATCCTCCCCATGGCTTCCCGCTGAGCCTCAAGCACCGCCTCGTAGACCTCAAGGACCTTATCGTCCCTCCTTAGCAGGAACGTCCTCGTTATGTCGGCGCAGTAATGCTGGTACCTAGCCCCAACGTCTATTAGCACCACCCTCTCCGGGAGCTTGTCGTTAGCAGCCGTCGTGTAGTGTGGGAGGGCCGCGTTCTCGTCGTACGCGACTATTGGCTCGAAGGCTAAGGCAGCCCCTCTCCTCCTAATCCGGTAGACGAGCTCCCCCATGAGCTCAGACTCCTTAAGCCTCCTGACGTCTAGCTCTAGGACTTCGCGCAACGCCTCCTCAGTGATCTGGACCGCCCGCTTAATGGCCTCTATCTCGTCCTCCCGCTTAACCTCCCTCAGCTCCTCCAGCTCCTCGGAGACGTCAACTAGCGCTAACCCTAGCCCTTCAAGCTGCCTAAGCAACCTGTAGGGGAGTAGCTTCCCGTTAACCCCCACCCTTCTCATCCTCTTGACGTAGCGTAACAGGTCCCTAGAGCTCTCCATGACCCTAACCTCAACCCCCAGCCCCTCGGCGGCCTCTTTCTCGAGCTTGGAGACGAATAGCTTAGCTCCCTCCCCCTCGACCACCAGGAAGCAGCGCTCGAAAATCCCGCTCTTAGGCCTCAGCAAGTACTCGAAGTTGGGGTCTATGCACGGGTACTCTAGATTAGCTATGATTATTGCGTCTAAGTTGAGCTCCCTAACCAGCCGCTGAGCCCTTTCCAACCTGCTACTCGACATCCTAAGCCCTCCCCTACGCGGGTAAGCGTGTTCGATTCGGCAGGGCCGCAAATAAAGCTGATAACCCGCCAAGCTCAGGCGCTTAACCTTAAAGCTCCTAATCCCTCACTAAGGAGGCATGGCTGAGCCAGTGTTTAGGAGCAGAGCCGTAAGGAGCTTGCTCAAGCTGTACGAGCCGGTGTGGGCTATCGAGTACTCGACTAAAGCGCTCAGGTGGGACGTCAGCACCTACATGCCCCGCGGCGCTATTGAGGAGAGAGGACAGGCCCTAGCTAAGCTTAATTCACTCAAGCGCAGGCTCCTGCTATCCCCTGAGCTTAAGCGGGCATTAAGGGAGGCTGAAAGAGAGGAGTTAAACGATTACGAGAAGGGGGTCGTCAGGGTGTTATCGAGGGAGATCGAGAGGTACGAGAGAGTACCGGAGGAGCTCGTCGAAAAGGAGGCGAGGGTCACGGCTAAGGCTAGGAAGGCCTGGGAGGAGGCTAAGAGGAGAGGAGACTTCGGCCTCTTCAAGGACCACCTCGAAAAGGTCGTTGAAGTTGAGAGGAGGAAAGCCGAGTACTTGGCGAGCGATGGCAAGCTCTACGACGCCCTGCTAGACCTATACGAGGAGGGGCTTACGAGCGATGACGTAGATAGGATGTTCTCAGAGCTCGTAAACCCGTTAGCCACGCTCTTTAAGCGGGTGCTAGAGGAGGGGACCTTCCCGACTAAGCATCCGCTGGAAGAGGAACAGTACAGCGCGGAGTCCATGAGATACGCGAACCTCCTCGTCCTTGGCAGGCTCGGCTACGATTTTGAAAGGGGTAGGCTCGACGAATCCGCTCACCCGTTCACGATCAACATAGGCAACAACGACGTTAGGATAACGACCTGGTACCACGGTAGGGACTTCAGGCGTAGCTTAGGTGCCGTAGTTCACGAGTTCGGCCACGCCCTCTACGAGCTCCAGATAGACCCGTGGCTCGCCGGTACTCCCGTGGGCACTGGCGTCTCGATGGGCATTCACGAGTCTCAGTCGAGGTTCTGGGAGAACCTCGTGTGGAAGACGAGGGCCTTCGCCGAGACCTTTAAGCCTCTCCTCGAGCCCTTCCTTCCCTTCCTGAAGCGCTATAGCAGCGACGACGTTTACAGATACTTCTGCATAGTTAGGCCCGAGTTCATTAGGGTGGAGGCAGATGAGGTGCAGTACCCCCTACACATAGCGCTTAGGTACGAGGTTGAGAAGGGGCTGATCGAGGAGACGATAGGCGTCGAGGAGGTCCCACAGATATGGAACGAGAAGATGGAGAAGTACATTGGGCTAACACCACCTAACGATAGGTTAGGTTGTCTTCAAGATGTCCACTGGAGTGAAGGATACATAGGGTACTTCCCGACGTACGCGATAGGCTCTATCCTAGCCGCGCAGGTCGGTAAAGCGCTTGAGAGGGAGCTAGGGCCTATTGAGGAGCTGGTGAGGGAGGGAAGGTTCGGGGACCTCGCTATGTGGCTTGGCGAGAAGATTCACAGGTGGGGCGCTACCTACCCGCCTAAGGAGCTCGTTAGGAGAGCTCTCGGCGAGCCCCTAAATCCGCGTTACTTCCTAGAGTATCTAGAGAGGAAGTACTTGAAGGGGGCTTAGCCGAAGAAGTCGAGGAGCGTTTTCCCCTTGCCCCTCTTCCCCTTAACTACCTTCTCTATGAACTCGTCCCTGACGGGCTCGTAAACCTCCTTGTAGAACTTTTGCGGGTCGGCAAGCACTTTCCTCGGGAAGCTCTTAACGTACTCCACAGCTGCCCTCCAAGCCTCCTCGTAGGGGACTACGGCGGATATCCTGCTCGCCACCTGCCTATCGTAGTCCTCAGGCCTCTGCTCTATACCTCCCATCGCAAACCAGCCCCTCTCGGAGACCGGGGTCTTCTCGCCGAGCGTCTCGACGAGCTTAGTGCTTACGGGACGCCTAGTGGGGTGGCGCGGCTGGTAGCCCCTGCCGTAGTACTTAGCCCAGGCGTAGAATATCGCCCTGTTAAGGCCAAACGACTTAGCCTTCTCAAGATCTCCCTTAAGCACGTAGTACCTAGCCGCCTGCAGGAGCGCCATAACCTGGAACCTACCCACCTTACCCACGACCTCCTCCTCGGCCTTAGCCCCTAGCTTGACGGTTGCCCTCCTCTCCCCCGTCCCGGTCCAGCCGGGGTAGCCTCCCACGTCCAAGAACGCCTTTATCGCGAGCCTATCCGCCTCACCCTCCTCGAACTCCCTCCACTTCTCGTTATGCTTAGGGTTTCGGGGATCCGCCCAAGAGAGGTCGAACGAGTCTAGGTCCTCGGGCTTGAGGCAGATGCACGCCAGGTCCACCTGCCTGTGGAGGCTTAGGGGGGCGGTGAAGACCCGCTTAGCGTCTATGACGTTCTCCACCTTGACCTCGCTCTCCAGCCTCTTCTCGAGGTCCTTGAGCCTGTGCTTAACCCTCCTTATAGTATACTCGACGACTGAGTACGCTATATTTAGCGGGTGGATCCTCTTCCTAACCTCCTCCGAGAAGGCGCGTTCGTGGATATGGACGTGCATCCCCTTGCCGCTCCACTTTATGAAGACGCTCTCCGTCACTCCCTCCTCCTCGAGAAAGCCGACTATGACCTTAGCTACCTCGACTATATCGCGCCAGTGCTCCAGGGTGCCGTCGATGTCCCAGATCGGTGACGCTAGCACGATGTTCTCGGGCTTTTCCAGGTCGCTAGGCGCTTCGAGCTTTCCATAGACGTTTACTGACGCGTATATCGTCCTCGGCCTAACCCGCTTAAGCTCCTGGAAAAGCCTTTCAAAGTCCGCCTCCGATTCCAGCTTAAGAGGATCACCGTTAGCCCAGTACCTAGCGAACGCGTGCGGCCCAGCTACCGCGACCCACCTACCTCGGCAGTAGTCGAGGATCTCGCGCCTAACCCTAGCGTCCCGGTAGTAGCGCACAACCTCCGAGTACTCCATATTCCTCGCTTACCCTGTGAGCGCATAGCGATAAGCCTGCCGCATAAAGTCGGGTTTAAAACGGCTAAGGCTAATTATTGCACATGGCGGGAGGATGATGCACTCCCGCCCCCCCTGATGTGTGAGGAGCTGGGCTGGCGCAGTCCTTGACTCCCGCCCGGCGTGAGGTACAGCGCTAGCTACGCTAGCGTCGAAGAGTGAGTTTGCTGCTTGGGAGCAGGGAGGTATATCACTAGGTCCATGTGCTTAGCGAGGGCTTCCACGGCGCTTCTCTCTCGAGCGCTAAGCCCGCTCCCCTTATCGTCCTCTAACCTCCTGCCGTAGTAGGAGTTAGCCAAGAAGGTCTCAGCCTTAGCTATGCACGCTAAGAGGTCGTCTAGGGGGCCGGCGTGCAGGTATATCGAGAGGTCGTTTATCACGAGGACCTTTGTTGGAGCCTCTAGGAACCGATGAATGAGAGGCCTTAACGCCTCGTAGTTCGCTTTAGCGAACGCTAATACTTCCTCAGCTGTCCTACCCGTCAGCCTCGGAGGTATAATTTCCCTGGGTTCTAGGTAGCGGAGCCGAATCCCTAGCAGGTAGTTCTTAAGCCTTCCTCCAACGCCTCCTCGCCTAGGAGGCGCCATGTCGATGACCGTTATCTCACGCGCCTCGTATACTTCTAGCAGGCCCCTTAGGAGGTCCGCGGTTAGCTTCGTCTTCCCGGCTCCTACCTCGCCTAGTATTAAGACCTTTAAGCTGGCTATGTTAGGCCCTGAAAGCCTCAACGAAGCCCGCCCGCCTCAGCGCCTCTAGCACCGCGAACCCTATGATGGAGCCGGGTACGGAGCTAGCCGCCCAAGTCACCCACACCGCCGTGAGGGCGCCTACCATACTCTCGTGCCCCGCTAGCGGCGCTACTACGTAGACCGCTAGGGTTCCGCCGATAAAGACGGTGCCTAGGGGCTCTAGGAGAGCTGCCACTTCGGGCCTCCTAAAGTTTACCTTTCTGAGGGCTTGATAAGCTAGTCCGACGACTAGCGCGCCGGGGATGCCGCCCGGCATCGAGTAGATTGTGCCGACGCCCAGCCCCATCCTTATGAGGCCTATAGCTACGGCTATGGCCGCTGCCCACCAGGGGCCTAGCAGGACGCCAGCGATCGCGTTTATCGCGTGCTGGCCAGGATACGCCTTAAAGGCTAGGAACGGGAACTGGAGGAATGGGGCTACTACCACGCCGGTAGCCGTGAGCAGAGCGGCTAGCGAGAGCCTAAAGCTACTGACCCTCACTTACTATCACCCTTAGCTAGCTCCTCGGCGATCTCAACCACGAGCTTAGCTAGCTCGCGGGCACTCCTCCCAAGTAGGACTATCATCGGCTCCTTGCCCCAATCGCCCTCATGGTATATTACGTCGGGTAGCCGGCCAGCGCGCTTAACGGCCTCCTTAACGCCCCAGGGTATCGTAGCCCCCTCAACCCTCTTAACCTCAGGGGGCTCCTCGCGTCTATCGTAGTAGGAGATGGATAGCCCTCTAGCCCTTAGCAGATCTAGGATCCTGCGGTCAAACCTCACGTTTATCGCCGCCCTTACCTTGTAGTCGTACTCCATCGCCGTTAGTATGTACCTAGCGAGGTGGTCTGACCCGCCGAAGTCGGGCGGGCACGCGCTAACTGCTCTTTTACCAGCGCGCCTAATCCTCCCCGGCACCCCTACGACGTCTTGGGGCCCGTCGGCGTAGGGAACCGCCATCGCGATGTTCATGCCCACCTCAGGCACTAGCAGGTAGGCGTGTGGAGAGGCCTCGATGATCCTCACTGCGTCCCACACCTCCCTCCAGGTCCTGTACTTCTCCGACTCCTTGTACAGTAGCGCTAGCGGGTTTACGGGGCCGTGACCCCTGCCGACCGGTATTCCGTACTTTACGGCGGCGGTTATCAGCTCCTTAGCTTGCCTCACCGCCTCAACCACGCTGAGCCCCTTAGCGAGCCCTGCCGCTATAGCGGCTGAGAAGCTGCACCCAGTTCCGTGCGTGGTTTTAGTCTCAAAGCGCGGTGCCTCGAACCTGTGGACCTCACCCTCGTAGTACAGGACGTCGACCACGACGCCGCCCTCTACGTGCCCTCCTTTAACTACCACGGCCTTAGGGCCTAGCTCAGCTATCCTCTTAGCGGCCTTAACCTGGTCGTCCAGGCTCCTTATCTTCAGGCCGGACAGCACCTCGGCTTCGGGGGCGTTAGGCGTCACGACCGTCGCTAGCGGTATGAGCTCCTCGATCAGCGTCTTAACGGCCTCCTCCTTGAGCAGCCTAGCACCGCTCTTAGCAACCATTACGGGGTCTACGACCAGCGGGAAGCGGTAGCGCCTCACCCTGTCCGCGACCACCCTGATTATCCCGCTCGTGTGGAGCATGCCGGTCTTAGCGGCGTCGACCCCTACGTCCTCTACGACAGCGTCTATCTGCTTCCCTATCAGCTCCAGCTCTACGTCCTGGACCCCGGTGACCGCGACCGTGTTCTGGGCCGTGATCGCCGTTAGGGCCACGGCTCCGTGGACCCCTAGGGCCGCGAACGTCTTAAGGTCGGCCTCGATGCCGGCCCCTCCTCCGGAGTCGCTACCGGCGATCGTTAGCGCTACCGGCACCCTACCCCTAACGTTTATCCACACCAACCCTACCACCCCTACGAGCTAGGGCAGCGTGTAGGCCGAAGGAGGTGAGCAGGGAGGGGAGGCTAGCCCCCACCTCGGGGAACAGGTAGGTTATGGCGAAGTACACCAGGGCCCCTATAGCCCAGGAGAATAGGGCCTCAGCCCTCACTTGGGGGGCCGCTTCGTAGAACTCCCTTAGCTCGTACTCGCCCCTCCTCACGACGAAGTAGTCGGCGAGGACGACGCCGAAGAGGGGGATGAAGAGGGCGCCTATCATCAGTAGGAAGTACTCGTACTCGGCTAGGGGGATGGCGTAGGCTAGCAAGGCTCCTAGGGCGGCGACTCCCGCCACGAACTTCCACTGCCTAACCTTGGGGAACGCGTTCTGGAGCGAGACGGCAGCCGAGTATATGTCCGCGAACGCGTTATCCGTCTCGTCCACGATTATCGGGAGCATCGCTAGGCTTCCTAGGAAGAGAAGCAGGATGGAGGAGACCACGAGCTCCTGGCGGGTAGCTAGCGCGAGGGCCGCACCTAGCGCGTAGAACCAGGTGTTGGCGACGGTGTAGCCTAAGAGCGTTCCTAAGAAGCCTCCCCTAGCGGTCCCAGCAAACCTGCTGTAGTCGGAGACTAGGGGCATCCAAGAGATAGGCATAGCGATGACTAGGTCTAGCGCTAGGCTAGCTGGCATGTCCCTGGTAGGAGTCGTGGAGAACACGTTAGAGCACAGCTCGGGGTTAGTGAACACCTGGAACGTTATCCAGAAGGTGGAGGCGTATACGAGCCATATGGCGAACTTCTCCAGCCACTCCCTAACGACCGCTAAGGGCCCTCCCAGCGCTAAGAGGGCACACCACGCCGTAAACGCTAGGAGGCACACCAGCCTAGTATACGGGCCAGCGAACTCCCCAGCTACGCCTACTGCGGCTTCAACCATTATCATGAGCTCGAACGCCGTCCAGCCGACTAGCTGTACTACGTTTAGGGCCGTTGGTAGGTACGAGCCCTTAAGCCCCAAGATGGGCCTTAACGAAACCATAGTCGGTACTCCGTACTTGCTACCGATGACGCCCGCTGCCGCTAGCAGGAAGCTGCCTACGATTGACCCTACAAGCGATACGGCTAATGCCTCGTAGAACGTCAGGGAGGGCACTAGCAGGGCGCCGGCCTGTAGCACTAGTAGCCCTACGCCTAGGCTCGACCAGAGGACGAAGAGGTCTAGTCCCCTAAGCACCCTCTTCTCGGCTGGTACCGGCTCGACCCCCCACTCGGGCGGAAGCCTTATCAGCAGCATGCATCGACATGTTAATTAACATGTTAAATAAGCTTTCTCCCGGATGAGGCCGCCGTGCGAGCTGGTAGTCGTGTACGTGCTCCCTAGGCTGAGGGCCCGAATCGCTGAGAAGCTTGAGTCGCTGGGGTGGAACAAGTCCCAGATCGCTAAGGCCCTTGGCGTTTCGGCCGCCGCCGTGGCTAAGTACCGAAGGCTCCTCGAACGGGCATACCCGCTCCCCGAGGAACCCCTGCTCGAGCTCGCATCCACCCTATCCAGCAAGCTAGCTCAGGGAACCCTCACTCCCAGGGAGTATATCTCGGCGGTCTGCGAGTACTGCATCAAGCTTAGAGCGGGCGGCCCCCTCTGCGACCTCCACAGGAGCACGGTGCGAGGACTGGAGGAGTGTAACCT
>CAZAZN010000057.1:0-10315 GCA_964489665.1 uncultured Thermofilaceae archaeon | reverse complement strand
GGGGGCCTAGTCCTCCTCATCGCCATATAGGCGGCCTTAAGGGCCTTCTCAACCGCTTGATGGGCGGCGAAGAGCGCCCAGTTATACCTGCCTCCGGCTAGGGCAGACCTAGCCTCCTCTAAGTCCACGAGCGCGCCATCGTACCAGTTCCTAGCCTCCTCCCTAAGGCTCATGCCTCGCTAAATCACTCCGCCTCCGTTAGAAAAATTCTACTAAAGGCCAGCGAGCGCCTCGGCCCCGTACACTATAGCCTGTGCGGGAGCGCCCTCGGGCAGGTAGATCGCCACCTCGTACCCCTCTTCCTCTAGTATCGACGCAACGCTACGGGGGCTGGCGACGTCCGTGTGCACCTCGACGACCACCCTCCTTACCCTTGACGGCTTGATCCAACTCTTAGATGACTCTAGGATCTCGATCTCGGCGCCCTCTACGTCCAGCTTTAGCAGGTCGACGGGTTCTACCCGTTTCAGGATATCGGGTAACGTTACAGCTTGAGCTTTTATGGCCCTTCTAACGCCCCCCATCGCCTCGGCATATCCCCTTACGAGCGTGGCGTTTACGAGCCTCTCGGGCACGTATAGCTTCCTAACCCCCTCCTTGGACGCCACGCAACGCCTTAGGGCGGCGACGTTCCTCAGCCCGTTAAGCCTCACGTTAGCCGCGAGCAGCTTAAAGCTCCTCTCTAGCGGCTCAACGGCTACGACGAGCCCCTCCTTTCCCACGAGCTTAGCGGCTCTCAGCGTGTATAGGCCTAGATAGGCTCCCACGTCTACTACGATCCACCCCTTTCTAGGGGTGAAGCCGGGGATCTGCTCGTAGTCCCCACAGTAGAATACGTGGAGTATATTCCTCCAAGTCTCTAAGAGCATGTCCAGCGGGCATAGGGCCTTGAGGCCTAACGGTAGCTTGAGTACCACTGGAAGCCTAGCTCCGGCGATGACTAGCGGCGAATACGAGAGGGCCAGCTTAAAGGCGGCGTCGAACAGCGGTTCTCCGTAGGCTAGGGCCTCAGAGAGGCACTTAAGCGGCTCTAGGACGTCGCCAAGGTGCACGCCCAACTACCTCACGACGTGTATCTGTGAGGCTTTAATGTACAGGTAGACGGCAGCCCCCTTCTCCAGCCCTAACTCCTCGAACGAGCTCCTAGTAACGTAGGCGTAGATAGGCCTTCCTCCGACCTCTACCTCTAGGAGGACTAGGGGCCCTTCAAAGGAGCGGTCCCTGATAACTCCCTCGAGGACGTTCCTAGCGCTTGTCGGGAACTCTCTCCTAGAGACCAGAACGCTCTCGGGCCTAAAGGATACTAGGACCTCGCCCTCGTACCTACCGCACACTATGAGCCTGAAGGAGCCGATGACCACCTCCGATAGGTCGCTGGAGATGGGCTTAGCGCGGCCCCTAAAGATGTTCTGCGACCTAGTAAACCTCGCGACGAACTCCGACCTAGGCCTGTAGAAGACCTCCTCGGGCGTCCCCACCTGTTCTACAATGCCCTTGTTGAGTACGGCTATCCTATCCGCTAGGGCCATGGCTTCGACGAAGTCGTGGGTTACGTGGACCGTGGTCGTGCCGAACTCCTCGTGGACCTCCCTGAGGTAGCGCCTAAGCTCCCACCTTAGGCTCGGGTCTACTGCCGAGAGGGGCTCGTCTAGCAACAGGATCCTGGGCTCTACCACTAGGGCCCTAGCTAGCGCGACCCTTTGAGCCTCACCGCCGCTCAGCGTCCTAGGCATCCTATCAAGGAGGCTAGAGATCCCGAGCCTCTCGGCGACCTCCCTAACCCTCCTCCTAACTTCTCGCTCGGGAATTCCCCGTACCCTAAGGCCGAACGCTATGTTCTCGAAGACCGTGAGGTGCGGGAACAGCGCGTAGTTCTGGGGAACGTAGCCGACGTTCCTGCGCTCGGGCGGCCAGTCGGTTACATCGACTCCGCCTATCAGCACCCTACCCCTATCTGGCTTAAGGATGCCCGCCACCACCTGTAGCAGCACGGTCTTGCCTGCGCCAGAAGGCCCTAGCACTACGAAGTACTCGCCATCGCCAACCTCTAGGCTAACGCCCCTTAGCGAAAATTCGCCAAGGTCCTTCCAGACATCCCTAAGCTCAAGCCCCGCCACGCTCGCCCCCTCCCGGCGACACCGCCCGCAAGGCGGCGAAGACCCCTAAGCTAACTAAGGCTAGTAGCGTGGAGAGGCCTAGCGCCTCCTCTAGCCCATAGCCTAGGAACCTCTCTACTATTAGCGTGGCGGCGACCTTCGGGTAGTAGGCGACGATCATCACCGCGCCTACCTCGCTGATAGCCCTAGCGAACGTGAGCAGCAGGCCCGCCAGTAGGTGCCTAGAGGCGAGCGGCAAGGTCACCTTGAGGAACGTCGACAGCCTAGAGGCCCCAAGGGTCCTGGCTACGTTCTCCAGCTCTACGTCAACCGACTCGAAGCCGGCCCGCGCCGTCGACACGAATATGGGGGCTGAGACGAACGCCATCGCCGCTACCACGCCCCAGTAGCTATCCTCCACCACTATCCCAGCTCTAGCGAGCAGCGACCCCAGCGGGGCTCGGGAGTTGTAGGCTAGGAGAACCATGATCCCCGCGACGCTGTGGGGTAAGGCTAGCGGCACGTTTACGAGCGCCTCCACGGACCTAGCCAGCCTACTCCTACTCCTAGACAGCGCGTAGGCGAGCGGAGTCCCGGTGAAGCCGACTAAGAGGCTTGACGCGACGCCTGCATGGAGGCTAAGGTAAAGCGCCCTCAGCGCCTCGGCATCGGCGACTACCTCCGGCAGGTGGGGAGCGCCAGCGGCTAGGCAGAGCGCTATGGGGATCAGGAGGAAGAGGACTAAGGCCGAGCCTAGGGCTGAGAACGCGAGTAGTTCATTTCTCATCTCTCCCCTACCCCCTAATCTCCTTGGGAACCTGGCCGATGAACCTGTAGGGTAGCAGGGTGAAGCCGTGTTCCTCGAGTATCCTCTTCCCCTCCCCGTACAGTAGCCACTTAACCAGCTTAAGTGCCTCTGAACAGCTCCTGCAGCTCTTAGGTATGGTCAGGCCGTACTCGATCCTCCTTATCTCAATGCGCCTCTCCCTGCGCGGGTCGCCGCTATACAGCACAACGAACGTCTTCAGGAACGGGTCCCTTAGTAGGCTGAGCAGCGGCGGAAGCCTCACGTACTTCAGTCCCCTCTCCTCTGCGACGCTCCTGTACTCGAACGCGTAGTTGAGCGTCCCCGCCTCGAGTAGCTGGATTAGGTCTACGCTTTTATCTCGCATCACGAGCCTGCCGCCGGCCCTGAAGTCCGGGTGCGCTGGGAACAGGATGTAGCACCCACTCTCGTTAGCCACTACCTTAACGTTAGGGATGTGCTTCAGGACCAGCTCGCGCCACAGCTCCTCCCTACCGTAGAGCTCCGAGGCTAGGTAGAGGGCGGCTAGCGCCCTATAGCCACAGGGATCGAGGTTGGGGTTCGAGAAGCCTACCCTAACGTCGGGCCTCAGGAGGATATCTACCCAGTTCTCCTCGCTAATCTCGCTAGCGTACCTGCTCCTCTCGGTGTAGGCGAGCACGAGCTCATTGGAGCAGAATACCACGTACCAGCTAGCGTGCTCCGGCATTAGGTACTCCTCGATCACCCTGTAGTCCGCTACTAGTAACAGGTCACACGCCTTACCTAGGTCCGACACCTTCCTAGCGGCCATGACGCTCCCTGAGGGCTCCCTGACGACGTCTACCCCCGGGTTAAGTTGCTCGTACGCCTCCTCGACCTCCTTTAACGCTAGCGTTAAGCTGCCAGCGTGGAAGACCTTAACCTCAACCTTCCTAGAGCGGGCTAGGAACGCCGAGGTGACTAGGAGGGCTACGATAGCCCCCGCCACCAGCAGGTAGGTACGTCTAGACACGTATCCGCATGGGATAGGAGGTTCATCAGCTTACCTAACGACATTTTTAGCATCACGAGCTTAAGGGGGTTGGGCGCCGCTAATGCGGCTGAGGGTCTACGAAGCGCTAGCCGTAGCCCTAGTAGCCTTAACGCTTCTAGTCACGCTCCTCCCCGCCCTAAACACCGCGTTCGTAAGCCCGGAGGAGGAGCTACTAGGCGAGGTGCTAAGGACTTACACTCAGCCCGAGCTCTATGGGCTGGGGTCCCTTGCCTCTCCGGCGTGTGGCTATGCGCGGCGAGAGGGTTTAGGGAGGGGGTGTTAGAGGGCCTCTACAGGCCAGACGCTCCCACCGCTGGGTGGAGGAGGGTTAGCGTGCCGTTCACCGAGCTCGCCACCGCGCGTAACTGCAGCTTATGGCTGAGGAGGGAGTTTAGGGTCCCCGAGGAGCTCAGGGGTAGGAGGGTTAGGCTCGTATTCTTAGGGGCGTTCTATAGGGCAGAGGTCTGGCTTAACGGCGTACACCTGGGCGGCCACGAGGGCTACTTCGCTCCATTCCACTTCGACGTAACAGACCTGCTCAACTACGGAGGAGATAATGTCCTCGTAGTCTACCTAGAGAGCCCTGCTCGCGAGGATCCCGGTGATAAGAGGAGCTTCATAGGGGTGTTCGGGGACTGGGAGTATAAGCCCTACCCTACGTGGGCAAGAGGCCTGCTCTCCGAGAGATTCGAGTGGGTCGTGCCTATAGGGCTCTGGAGACCCGTTAAGCTAGTCTGGAGCGGGGACGTCGTCGTAAGCGTAGTCCTCGTAGACCCGACCATCCACCCGCCTAGGGCTAGGGTTAGGATGTACCTGTGGAACATGGGCCTCGCCCGCGCCGTCGAGGTGAGGGTTAAGGCAGCGCTCCTAGGCTTCGACGCCCCGAAGGCTGAGGGAGTTGCTAAGGTCAGGCTGAGGGGAGGCGAGAGGAGGTGGCTGGAGGTAGAGCTAGAGTTCAATGATGTCGAGCTATGGTGGACCTGGGATAGGGGGGCTAGCAGGCTTTACGAGCTGAGGTATGAGGTGTGGGCTGAAGGCGTGCTCCAGGGCGTTGGCTCGACGAGGTTTGGCTTCAGGAGGTTTGAGGGCGTAGTTGAGCCGTTCAGCCACGAGCTAAGGCTTAACGGGGAGAGGTTCTTCGTCAGGGGGGTTAGCTACCTGAGCGACTTCCTGCTCTCAAGGGCTTCTCCCAGCGTACTTAGGAGGGACCTAGAGCTCATGAGAAGGGCTAACGTAAACTTCGTTAGGCTGTGGGCTCACGTTGAGCCGCCGGAGTTCTACGACCTAGCAGACGAGCTAGGCATAGCGGTTAGGGCGGAGGCCCCACTAACAGGGGCTTACGGGAGGAGGGCTTACGGCGGCGAGAGGAGCGAGCTGTACAGGAGGGCTCAGAGGGTGGTCGCCGAGCTGGTCCTAACCCTGTACAACCACCCGAGCGTAGTCATGTGGGCAGTCCACGATAGGCCGCCGTGGATTAAGGGAGGTGCGTGGCTTAACAGGGACTTAGACGAGCTCCTAGCTAAGCTCATCAGGCTTATCGACAGGCAGGAGAGGCCCGTGGTGCTGGCTAGCGGCTACGGGGACCGCTACGTAGCTTATGGGTGGAGCGGGGGGAGCTGGGCTAAGTTCCTAGAGGATGCCTCGCCCCTACCCGTGCTTGAGGGTGCTCAGTCGCTCCCTCCCACGGCCTCGCCGTTCTGGAAGCTGGTGAACCTAACGCGCTGGCCCCCAAGCGAAGAAGATGTTGAGGAGCTAGCATACAGGTGCCTCCAGCTCCCAATCCTCAAGCCGCCGTACGGCGCCCCCGCAGAGAGCCGTAGCCTAGAGGAGTACGTGGAGGCTAGCCAGGCATACCAGGCACGCCTACTAAGAGAGGCGGTAGCTAGGTATAGGTGGCTCAAGTTCAGCCCCTCTATTGGAGTCATAGCGCCGCTCTTCAAGGACCCGTTTCCTGCTGTAACCCCCTCGGCCCTCGACTACTACGGCACGCCCAAGCTAGCTTACGAGGCGCTAAAGGAGGCCTTAAAGCCCGTTAAGGCGCTCGTAGCGCTCGGCGGCTACTTCGAGGTAGAGGGGCTTATGCTAGCCTATAGGCCCAGAGAACCCCTAGTCGCCTCCATAGCCGTCGTAAACGACCTCAAGCCCCTATCCGGCGCTAGGTGCTCAGTGAGCTGGAGGATCGTAGACGAGGCGTCAGGTCAGGTACTGGAGAGAGGCGTTAAGGAAGTTAGGCTGCCGGGAATCGAGGACCCTCCCCTCCTCGTCGAGGAGGGGAGGGTGGACGTCCCAGCCTATACCGACTCAAGCCACGCGCTAGCCGTAGAGGTCGAAGTTAAGCTGTGGAACGGTACGCTGCTCGATAGGGAGAGGGCAGAGGTCGTCGTAAGGCCGGCTACCCTGCTAAGGGTCGTAGTCAAGGGGGTTAACGAGGGGAGGGTGCTAGCCTACATAGATGGGAAGCCCGTTGCGGCTAACATCAGGAGCGGGGTCGCTGAGCTCACGGTACCGGCAGGAACCCGCGTCGTGGTTGCGGGGCCCGAGTTCAGGGACAAGCTCCCATACGCTCCGTTCATCCGAGACCTCGGGCGGGTTAAGGCCGGCATAGTGGTTGTGGACGTTAAGGCGGTTAAAGGCGCGTTCTACGAGGTTAGGTCGCCGATGCCAGCCTCTAAGGGAGGGAGCCCGCTAGTGGAGCTCGAAGTAACCCCCCTAGAGCCGCTGTCGGGCGACTGCCTGTTAAAGTACGACGAGTCAACGCTGAAGATCCTAGCCCCCTTAGGGTACACCTCGTCGAGGTTCGTCGTACCGGCGGAGGTCCGCATTAACGTATCCTACGCCGTGGGGGGCGAGCGCTGGAGGGCTGGGCCGGTAACGCTTAGCTGGGGCGAGGAGTTAGTAGACGCTAGGCCGGCTAAAGCGCTAGCCGCTGCCTGCCCTAGAGGCCGTAAGCCGCGAGCTGTCGTCTGCTAGGTACGGGATCAGGGAGGCCGTTAGGAGGGGCTTCTACATGGGGCTAACTAGGTCCTGGATCGAGAAGGCTGGGGAGTTGATCGAGGAGGCTTCCAGGGCCCTAGATAGGGAGCCTGAGAAGGCGGTCACCCTAATAGGCGAGGCCAAGGGCCTGCTGAGGGCGGCTGAGGGTAGGATTAGGGAGGCCTATGGGCTAGCTCGCGCAAGCTTCCCGTTAATCCTAGTCCTCCTCCTGCTGACGTCGTTCTCGCTAGCCTCCATGTTCTGGGAGGAAGCTAGACCTGCAGCTAGCGCCGCGTGCCTAGTAGCGCTAGGCCTACTCGTCTACCTAACCTACCCCGGGATGAGTGAGGTATCGGCGGATGAGGTTATGGCTGGCCTATACGTAGGCTTCCTCGTCTTCGCTCTCCTGCTGCTAGCCCCCCACCTCCTCGAGGGAATTACTAGCGAGAGCGGGCTACCGCTAACGGCCGCTATCGCAGCGGCCCTGTCGATGGCTGCTAGGAACCTTAGGAGGAGGCCCCTAAGGACCGGGCTAGCCCTATCCTCAATAGCCTGCATGGCGCTAGCCTTAGCGGCGTTCTCGTCCGCGACGATCTACGTATCGGCCCGGGAGCTGGTAACCGCCGTAGCCGTGCCTCCCGGATCCCTGAGCGTAGCCGTAGCTATAGGGTCGTTTAACCTAGCTCACCTCCACTAAGTCTCGTCCCAGCCTGAGGCGGTTGAGGCAGGGTTCTTCGCCGTGAGCGGACCATCTAGGGAGCCGTTAGGCTATGTGGGGCTTAGGCCGATAAGGGGCTTCATAGCCTTCTACGGCTACGCCCCAGCCCTAGAGGCGCTTAAGGAGTGCGTAGATCCGCCGAGCTCCCTTGAGAGGCTCGTGGAGGATTCTAGGCTAGTGCTCGTAAGTAGCTCGCTTAGGGGAGCCCTCAGGATAGGGGACGTGGTGGAGCTAGCGGGCGAGAGGCTTAGGGTAGCCGACTTCTTCGATCCAAAGGCTCTAGCCTACTTGAAGGATGTAGGGGCTACGACCTCTTACCCGAGGTCGTTAAGCCCGACGGCACTATGGGCTCGGCGCACCCGGATGAGGTAGCCATCGTATCGCCTTGGGCCGCCGTTCTTAGGATGGGGGGAAGGATCGCTAGAATTTACGCCCGAACGATGAGGGGTGATGACGCCATAAGCCTGGCCAAGAGGGTGAACCTGCAGCTGGGGTGCACGGCGCTAGCCCTCCCGGCTGGAGGGCATGTGACGGTGTTCTACACGGGCCCGACGCTAGAGGTTAGGGGAGGGGAGGCGCTAGCGCCAGCCGCCTTCGCCCTGCTAAACGTCGCCGCGGTAGTCCTAGGGTCGGTCTACGAGAGGAGGAGGGAGATATTCACGCTAGCCTCTATAGGCCTAAACCCAACCCACATCTTCCTAGTATTCCTCTCGGAGGCCGTCCTCCTAGGCTTTACGGGGGGAGCGCTAGGCCTCCTGTCAAGCTACGCCCTGCTTAGAGCGTTCCAGGTAGCGGGACTAGCCGTACCCGTGGACGTTAAGGCTGGACTGGGGGACGCTCTGCTCGTAGTATCGGCGTCGACGGCTGCTAGCGTAGCGGCCGCGGTAGTACCTGCGCTGAAGGCGTCCACGTACGCTACGCCCTCGCTGAGGAGGAGGTGGAGGCTAGAGGCCGTTAGGGTTGGGGAAGAGTGGGTTGTCGAGATGCCGGCTAGGATACCCGCCGATAAGGCGCACCTGTTCGTAGACTACGTAGCTGAGAGGTTTAGCGAGGAGCGGGGCATCGAGGTCTATGTAGACGGGGTATCTGCGAGGAAGCTTGATGGCGGCTTCGAGGTTAGGTTCACCTATAATAGGGGAGGGAATAGGCCGTTTAGGGCCTATAGCAGGCTCCTAGTCGAGCCGAGAGGCGAGTTCTACGCCGTGAAGCTGGCGACTAGGCCCGTATCCGTCTACGCGAGGTTTACTCAGCTCAGGGCTACGTGCACGAGGTAGCGTCTTTCGTGAGGGAGGTCATGCTCGAGTGGGCGGCGCTTAGGGTGAGGATACTCGTGCCGGTTGGCAGGGATTTCTCTAACGCCGTGCAGCTGGTAAAGCACTACAGGCCCCAGCTCCTCCTGGTCGTTACTAGGAGGCCCGCGCCCGACCTAGCTAGGAGGATAAGGAGGGAGGTTAGGAGGATGGGCCTGAGGCCGCCAGCGGTGGAGGTCGTGCTTCTCAAGGGAGGCACCATAGAGGAGATAGTGAGGGAGCTAAGGAGACCCACGTCTAGGGTGGATGTAGTTGGCGTGGACTCGGATGATGGAGCCTTAAGCGCTGCTGTAACGCTAGCCGCCGCCCTACAAGGCAAGAGGCTAGCACTGCTAAGGGATGGGCGAGTAGAGGAACATGGAGTTGAGAAGCTGTTAAGCCGTGAAGGAGAGTAAGGGAGGGTTTAGCGACTGTCTTAACCTTAGGGAGAACGCCCTAGGACTGCCGAGTCTTTTCACTTTAAAGCTGATTCTACGGCGCGTGTTAGCATAAAGGCGTTATTAAAACTGTAATCGCGCATAACGCTGGCATGTAAAGCTTCGACGTAAGGTGTAACATTCTTAGCTCCCTGCACGGTATCGCAGACGTGTATAGGGCTCTCGTCTCGTGCCTAGTACTAGCCATGCTAGCGGCCTTAGTCTTAGCCGAGCCCGTAGAGGAGCTAGGCGCTAACGAGGAGAAGTCCTTCAGCGTCGAGGTCACCAGGGATTTCACCCTATCCCTAGACTTCGCCCTATACAACTTCACGAGCATTAAGCCTAGCTTTGAGCTAGCTAGCGGCGACGTTAAGGTTAAGGTACTAGCGGGGCCAGGGCCTAAGCCTAGGCCCGGTGTTTTCCTCTACGTTGGAGGTAGGCGCGTTGGCGGGCGCGAGGTGCTGCCTTACCTAGGCTCCTGGTTTAGGCTGGAGCTAACGTCGACTGGCGGCAGGACCTTAGCTAGGCTTATCACCCTTAACGAGACGTGGCTCGGGATTAGGGTTGAGTTCGTGCCAAGCCTATATAAACAGGGGTTAGCGTACGACGGGAAGGTATGGTACTTCACAGCTACAGGGATGATATTTAGGCTTAAGCCGGATGGCTCCGTCGAAGCCTACAACGACTTCCCGATACCGCCTAGGCTTAGGGAGGAGGGCTACTTCCACCTCGGAGACCTCGAGTACTTTAACGGTCTCCTCCTCGTCCCGATCGAGAAGAAGGGCTTCGTTAGGCCTGCGGTCATAGCCCTGTACGATGCAAAGAGCTTAAAGCTCGTCAGGTACGCGTATACGCCGCAGGACCACATGCCGTGGCTCGCCGTAGACGAGGAGGGCTACGTCTACTCCTCGGAGTTCTCGCCGGCTACCGAGATATACGTCTACAGGCTAGAGGACGTGGGAGAGGGCAACTCGATAGAGCC
>CAZAZN010000056.1:0-10396 GCA_964489665.1 uncultured Thermofilaceae archaeon | reverse complement strand
ACCTTACACCCCGAAGCCGTGCGCGGCATCCGTTAAATAACACATCGCGGCTAAGCCGCATGAGACTATGGACGTATTCGAGGC
Source organism: uncultured Thermofilaceae archaeon (assembly GCA_964489665.1). GTDB lineage: Archaea > Thermoproteota > Thermoprotei > Thermofilales > Thermofilaceae > CAZAZN01. Next base: position 10,312 of record CAZAZN010000056.1, on the reverse strand, counting down.
GATAAGGGGTAGGAGGAGCGTTAGGAGGTTTAAGCCGGATCCTGTACCCGATGAGGACCTAGAGAAGATACTGGAGGCCGGGATCTGGGCTCCGTCGGCCGGCAACCTACAGCCTTGGGAGTTCATCGTCGTAAGGGACGCGAGGACTAGGGACGCGCTGTGCGACGCGGCCTACGGGCAGGAGTGGGTTAGGGAGGCTCCCGTCGTGATAGTCGTCTGCGCCAACACGATGAGGAGCGCCGCCTACTACGGCGAGAGAGGAATGACCCTATACTGCATACAGGACACGGCCGCCGCCATCCAGAACATGCTCCTAGCGGCTTACGCCCTCGGCTACGGTACGTGCTGGATAGGCGCGTTCAGCGAGGAGGAGGTTAGGAGGATACTGGGGATCCCGGAGCACATAAGGCCAGTAGCGCTAATCCCCCTAGGTAGGCCAGCTGAACACCCCTCGCCGCCGCCTAGGAGGCCGCTATCCTCCGTAGTCCACTACGAGAGGTACTCGGGCTAGCTAAGCCCCGTAGACTACCTCGCCGTCGACGATCACTAGCCTTGCCCTAACCTTTAGCAGGCCCTCGGGGCGTTTAGGCACTTCTCGCACATTTAGGACGACGACGTCGGCTGGCGCCCCAGGCGCTAGCCTCCTCCCTTCAAAGGCTCCTAGCTCGCTACCAGCCACGTAGAGCCTTAGCGCTTCCTCGGGTTCGAGAGCTTCGGAACTGGAGACGCACCATATCGGTAGCCCCTCGAACCTACCCCTATCCACTGCTGCGTACGCGCCCCTCCAGGGGTCTAGGGGCTCTACGGGGGAGTCTGAGGAGAAAGCAAGCTTCACTCCTGCTTCGAGCATGCTCCTGAACGGGTAGGTCCACCTAGCCCTACCGGGGCCTAGCCTGTCGACTATCCACCAGTCGCTAAGGATGAAGTGGGGCTGCGCGGCCACCGGCACCCCATGCTCCGCTAGCGCCTCGATTAAGTCCGGCGTCGCCAACGACGCGTGCTCCACCCTAATGGCCCCGGGCACGTTTCTCGCCGCCTTTACGACCTCCTCGACGGCGAGGTCCCCTATCGCGTGCACCGCTAGCTTAAGGCCGTTCGAAGAGGCGAGGCGGGCTAGGGCGGCTATCTCGCGCCTACCCATCAGCAGCCCGCCCCTAACCCCGGGCGCGTCGCTGTAATCCTGCCTTAACGCCGCAGTCCTACCTCCGAAGCTCCCGTCCGCGTAGGCCTTCACTCCCGCTATCCTAACCCAGCCCCCTTCGAGGGCCCTCAACTCGCTTAACCTATTCAGCTCATCTCGCGCGATAAAGGCCGAGACTTTGACCTTCAGCTTACCTCGAGACCGTAGGAGGGCTAGCGCCCTCAGCTCCACCACGCTGACGTCCATCGAGTGCAGCTCGACTATCCCGTAGCTGAGCGCCTCCGCTACCACCTCCTCGATCCCCGCAGCTACCTCCTCAAGCGAGGGGGCTGGCACCTTCCTCAGCGCTAGGTCTACGGCGGACTCGTAGAGCAGCCCGTTGAGCCTCCCATCCTCGTCCCTACCTAGGAAGCCTCCCGGGGGATCAGGAGAGCTGTCGTCTAGCCCTAGCAGCTCTAGCGCCCTAGAGTTAGCTACCGCTACGTGCCCGCAGACCCTCACTAGGAGGACTGGGTCGTTGGCCCTAGCCTCGTCTAGGTCCCAGCGTGTCGGCATCCTCCGCTCCTTGAACGACTCCTGGTCCCAGCCCCTACCGAACACCCAGCCGCCTAACCTAGCGGGAGCCCTCCTAACCCTCTCCTTAAGCTCCTCTATGGAGCCTACGCCCCTCAGGTCAAGCAAGAGCTTAGCTAGCGCGCAGCCGTAAACGTGCATGTGGGCGTCAGTTAGCCCGGGAACTACTAAGGCGCCGTCACAATCCAGTACGCGGACTGAAGCGGGCGCCTCCCTCCTTAGCCTCTCCTCCCGCTCAACCCCCGCTATCCTGCTTCCCTTTATGAGGAGAGCGTCGCAGTCCTCACATCCCAGCACGTTAGCATCGACTAAGAGGAGAGCGCGCATCCTACTCCCTAGGCTCCCTCAAGGCCTTAGGCTGTGCCGCTAGCTCCTCGGGTCTAAACTTTCGCCTAGGCCACTTGCCGAGCACAAAGCCAGCGTAGGGGGGCATCTGATCGGTGATGAGCAGGTCTACATCCTTAAAGAAGAGCCATGCGAAGGCCGCTAGCTCGGCTAAACCCCAGAAGAATAGGTCTAACTCGGCCTTCCTGCCCGAACACAGGTCGATAACGCGCCTCTTGAACACGCCCTTAGCGTAGTCGTAGCCCGCGTGTACGCTTACCACTACCTCATCTCCGCTAACCCTCTCCGCTATAAACTCCTTAAAGCCAACTAGGTAGAAGACCCAGTACCTCCAATCGTGCTCGTTTACGACTACCACCCCGTCGTCAGCTAGCACGGCCGAGGAGGCGTTTAGGAAGCGAGCGTAAGCCCAGGGATCGAAGTGAGGGGTTGAGAAGCCGTACATGAGGACTAGGTCGAAGGTCTCCTCCAGCTCGTGAACCTTTAACGCGTCAAGCTTTAGGACTCTAGCCTCTTTGCCCAGCAGCTCCTTAACCACCTCCCTAGCATCCCTCAGGGCGTCTTCCCTGAGATCGGTAAGCGTTATCTCGACCTCGCATCCCGCCTCAGCTGCCGCCTTAGCGAAGGCTATGCCGCCAAGCCCCCTTCCAGCGCACACCTCGAGGACCCTAAGCTTACCCCTAGAGGCTAGCTCCTTAACCCACTCGTGGGCCAATAGCCTCTTAAACCTCTCGACAGCTCTCTCCAGCCTAACCCTACCCCTCCCAACCCTCGGATCATCAGGCCACTTCATTAGCCTGTATAGCTCGCTAAGCTCGCTCACCCGCTCACCAGCTGAGCCTAAGCGACGCGCCCTATAAGCGCGCCTAAGCTCCGAGAACTGGAGCGTGGGCTCTAAAACGCGTATATCGCACCTACATAACCCTAATCACGTGGATAAGGGGCTACTCCTCGGAGCTCTGCTCGCCCTGCTAGCCCTACTATCCGCCTTAATGCTAATCTACCTCGGCCGCAGTAGACAGCAGGGTGCTCGCTTGACCCCTCAAACAGAGGTTGGAGAGGTCGAGGAGCTCGAGATATTAGTGCTGGTCGATAACCACCCGGGGCGCCCCGGCCTCGAGCCCGCCTGGGGGTTCTCGGCGCTCGTTCGGGCCGGGAACCTCACGATACTGTTCGACTCGGGGCCCGACCCCTCGGTCCTCGAGAACAACGTGAAGGCGCTTAACGTCGACTTAAACGAGGTGGACTTCGCCGTCTTATCCCACGAGCACGGAGATCACGCTAACGGGTTTAGCTACGTAGCCGAGGTCCGGAAAGGGCTTACGGTATACGTCCCGGGAGGAGCTAGGAGGGGGGTCGTGAGGTGGCTCGAGGGCCTCGGGTTCAAGGTTAAGGAGGTACCAGGTCCTACGAAGCTCGCGCCCGGCGTCCTGCTCACGGGCCCCGTTAGGCCGAGCTTTATCTCCGAGCAGGCGCTCGTAGTAGTCGTCAAGGATATGGGCTGCGCCGCTATAGTCGGGTGCTCCCACCCCGGGATAGAGCACATAATCCCCTTCGTCTACAACATGACGGGCAAGCGCGTATTCCTAGTTATAGGAGGTTTCCACTTGCTAGGGGCCAGTAAGGATAGGCTCTACAGGATAGCTAGGACCCTCGAGAGGTACGGGGTAGAGTACCTATTCCCGATACACTGCACCGGCGAGGAGGCTGAGAGGTTCTTCGCCCAAGAGCTTAAGGACGCCTATAAGGATGGACACGTCGGAACTAGAATAGTCGTTAGAGCCGGCGAAGTGGAGGTTAAAGGCTAGATCCACCAGCTTACGTAGTCGTTAGCGGTCTCGGAGAACACCTGGTCGGCCACTCTAACCACGACAAGATAGCCTTTAAACTTCTTTAAGCTCTTAACCCTTTTAATTACCTCGTTTAGGAGTAAGAGCGGGTTCTTGTTAATTATCTCGGCTAGCTTCTCGTGATCCCTATAGGATTTGAGCCACTTAAACAGGGCCGATTTTATCAAGCTCTCAGCTATGGTGTTGGTAAAGCACACCTCTCCAACCCTTATAAGGGAGCCGACCACGAAGCGCTTTAGCTCATCGTACCTCTCTATCAGCGGGATTATCCTCTTAACCTCCTCCTCAATCCTCCTAGCCGCCTCTAAGTCCTCGTCCTCCCTCATTACGAGCTTTACCCTCTGCTTCCACTTCCATATCCAGACGTCGAGCCACTCCTCCGCCTCCTTAATTACAGCGGCCGGGTTCTCGTCGAGCTGAAACTCGAGGTACTCGCGGGTAAGCTCCTCGGCGTCCGCCTCGTCCAGGAGCCCTAATTTAACCATCTCGTAGTTCACGAAGTCGCTTACCAAGACGTTTAGCACTATGCTCCTCTGAACACCGCTCGGCAGCTCCATCTTGCGATCGAGCAGATGTCCTAGCGCTACGTCGAGTACCGAGATCCTCCAGCGCTGCTGAAGCACCATTGGTCCCTCGCGCCTCGCACAATATGAGGTTAAAGTATTTTAATTTTGCTCGGGCAAGTGTAACTACTCCCTTTAATGACCTTTTATCGGCAGTTAAGGACTTCTACAGCAGTTATTAGGGAGAGATTTAAAAGCCCGCTTTAGCTCTTAAGAAACGCGCGATGATGACGCGACGGTCTGCGATCGGTGAAGAATCTTCTCGCGGCTGATGCCGTCACCTTCTCCCTCTAGCGCTAGCTTCTTGGGCTACGGTTTAAAGCCTGCAGCTGCGAGACGCGTTTAAACTGTAAATCCTCCGAAAAATTGCCCCCTTAGAGGGATAGCTCCGCATGTTAACGTTCCCTACAGCTATGCCTGATAGCTTTCTTCTTTAGCGGCAGTACCATCGGTACATGCTTCATGTATTCTCGATACTTCTTGCCGAAGTGTGCTAGCAAACTCTTTCTCTTCTATGCGCATCAGCGCGTACCACATCGGCAAGAATACTGCTGCAATAGCAGCAGCTTGGAGGCTGAAGAAGTACAGCGCGATTGAGAACTGTATTAGGATTAGGAGTAAGTAGAACGGATGCCTACACGCCGAGTACGGGCCTTCGGTCAGTAGTTGGGGGAAATCCTCGGGCCTATCGTGCCTCTCGGGGTAAGATACATGAATTGAGTAGGCTAAGGCGGTAAAGGTAAAGAACATATAATGCGGCTACTAGCCTAGCTATACGCGCCTCCATGTCGGGAAGAGGGATGGTATCTGGCTAGGAGACCGCAGTGGCTACAACTGCTACGAAGCTCGTGGTTCAGTCACTCTTCTTAACGTCACGGACTCAACCACGGGCCAACACCTCCGCAACTTCTAGGGCCGCTAAGGCGAGGAAGACGGCTAGTACTAGGCAGGCGATCCTGACTACCTGTTTCATCGCTACGCTCCATCGCGTAGCCAATGGCTCAACGCGAGCGATCTTCCTCCTAAAGGCGACTCCCAGCCATGTTGCTAGTACGAATGCTTGAGACTCGGCTAAGCTGTATGCTAGATGCTGGACGGAGCAGAGACCGGTGAGCCAGGACGCTACAATGTCGCTATCCGAAGAGACCGCCATGTAGATTACGCCCGTAGCTGCTAACACGGGATGCAGGACGGAGAAGGCGGTTAGTATAAGGGCAGAAGCCGAGTTACACGCCCATATAGCGATTAGGGCGTAGGTTGGCCCGTGCTAGCGTATAAATGTTAACGAGGAAGGCTTCTCATACGCCCCTAGTACTAGCCGCGCGTACGTAGACGCAACTAAAGCCGCTATCCACACAACCTCAAGTATTACTAAGTAGCGCTTCACCATACCGCTCACTCGCTTACTTAAAGTCGTTAATGAAACATGGCCTTTAACGCATAGCTGAAAACCTAGGCTTCCCCCTAAGAGCCTCCCTCCTTAAGGTGGAGGATAGGCTAAAACTAGATCCTAGATAACTTAAAATTAGCTTAAAGTTTAGAACATGCTGAGTTTAGTTTTCACGTAGCTATTAAGGCTAGGGTATATAGGTATAGGTTGAGCTTCGCATAAGTTTAAGGAAAATAAGGAGGAGAAAAATTATTCTCATTTCCTCTAATAAGTATCCTTCCCCTTACCAGATGTAAATGTATCCTAAATTAATAATGATCTATCTAATATCACACCTGCGCTTTACTGAAAATCCTCCTAGCGTGGTTACTTTCGATCACCTCTAATGCTCTTATCGGTTGTATTGAGGAGTTGGACTAGAGGAGCGATGTGGAGAAGTTCCGTTTATGGAGCGGCACTCGCTGCATGGCCTTTAGCCTCCTGTACGCGGTCACCTTGAGGGTTAGCGAGTCGTCTATCGCCCGCGGTAGCTCGTCGATTACGTCAAGCGGCGTTAGGTGGCATCCTAGGCGGGAGGCGGCGTAGTCCCCTGCGAGGCCGTTTACAAACGCCGCGGCGCAGGCAGAGATCAGCGGGTCCCCGCTCCAGGCTAGGAAGGTGGCTAGCACGCCCGTTAGTACGTCCCCCGTGCCGCCGACAGTCATGGCGGGGTTCCCAGTGAAGTTTAGCCTCACCTCCTCGCCGTCGGATACGACGTCTACGTGCCCTTTTAGTAGGACGGTGCAGCCGAGCTCCCTCGAGGTCTCCCTTACCGCTCTCGCCCTATCCTCTAGGCTCGTCGTAACAGTCCTGCCGGTTAGCGCGTACAGCTCCCCGGCGTGCGGCGTTATGACTGTCTGCTCGCTTAGCTTCCCGAAGCCCCTTAATGCCTTTAAGGCGTCGGCGTCTAGGACTAGGGGCTTACCGGCTAGCTCAGATACTAGCTCCCTAACTGCGTCCATGGTCTCCGGAGCTAGCCCCAACCCGGGCCCTACGACCACTACGTCGAATTTCTTGGCGAGATCCGCGATCTCCGTGACGACCTTAGGGGTTAGGACTCGGCAGCTTAGCGGCCTGACTATTAGGGCAGGTGAGTAGGACCTTATAGCGTTAGCAACGGGCTCGGGCGCAGCTACGACGGCTATGTCTGAGCCCGCCCTCAGGCACGCTAAGGCGGATAGGGCCGGCGCTCCCGAGAATACATCGGAGCCGCCTACTATCAGCACGCGGCCGAAATCCCCCTTCTTGCTCCAAGGCTCCCTCGGCCTGTAGACCGCTCTAACGTCCCCGGGCCCGCATGCGGCCTCCGCCTCTGGAGGTGCCGGGATGTCCACTACTAGTAGCTTGCCAACGTACTCCCTAGCCTTGGACTTAAGGAGACCTTGGGCTACGGCCCACGGCGTTACCGTCGCGTCGGCCTTGAACGCGCAATCTCCCACCTCACCCGTCTCGGGGTTTACCCCTGCTGGCCAGAGGATCGAGACCCTCGACCTCCCAGCATCTATTGCCTCGCTAACCTGGGGCTTCAGCCTCTCGGCGCAGTCTACGACGAGGTCTACGTCGACTGCCTCCTCGACGACGCTAACCGTTAGGGGCAGTACCGATTCAAGGTTGAGCGCCGCCGCCCGCGACTCGACGTCTAGGGGTAGCAGGTAGCAGCGGTCGGCTAGGTACCGCGCTACGGATAGCCCTAGGGCCCCCTTCTCCCCACCGCCTAGGAGAAGAAGGGCGCTGTTCGGCTTAAACTCGCGCCTGATCTCCTGGGCGAGAGCGTATCCCACGAGCTCGGTGCAGCACGGGCTAAGCGGGTAGAGGTAGCTCAGGTTCCCGAGAAATGCTACGATCCTACGATAGCCCTTAACGCGCACAAGAACGATGGTGTAGGCTAGGAAAAAATAGGTAGGGGTTTAAAGAGGGGGTTGAGCTTGGGGGCTCGGCTACCTGTAGCCTAGCATTAGCCTTTCTCTCTCGCTAGCCTTCATGAAGTTCTTGATGTCCATGAGGAAGCGGAAGACGGCGATCCTTATCGCCTCGCTTCTCGTGTTTACATACCCCGCCTTAACGAGCTCGTCAAGCGCCTCCAGGAGTACTTGGGGCATGTGGAGGCTTACGACCACGCTACCCCGCTTCGCGTTGCTAACAACCCTCGACCTCATCGTTACTTACCCGGGTCTAACCGGCATATAAGGGAGGCAGTTAGGAACCTACAGACCCCTGTATGACAATTTAGGATAGGGGTTGGCTAGGCTGCCTAACTTTTATTCCTGAGAACGGCTATTATCGCGCGATGACCTCCGAGGAGAAGCAGCGCATTAGGGAGGAGGTCTGGAGGAAGATGGAGATGTACGAGATAGCAACGGTCCCTAGGCCCTGCTATGGCAGGATACCTAACTTCATCGGCAGCAACGCGGCGGCTAGGAAGATAGTCCTGACTAGCGCGTTTAGAAAAGCTAGAGTCGTGTACTCGACGCCTGACCTGCCCCAGAAGCCGCTTAGGGAAGCCGCGCTCGCCCGAGGTAAGGTGGTGATAATGCCTACCCCCATGCTCATGAGGGGTTTCATCGTGCTAGACCCCGACAGGATCCCTCGGAGGAAGCTCCAAGTGGCTACGTCGCTCCGAGGGGCTATGGTGTACGGTAGGCGGGTTGAGAGTTTAGGCGACATACACGTAGACATGTTCATCGTCGGCAGCGTAGCGGCGGCGAAAGATGGGGGCAGGCTCGGCAAGGGAGGGGGCGAGTACGACCTAGAGTACGCAGTGTTAAGGGAGCTTGGAGTTGCCACGGAGGATACGGTGGTCGTAACGACGATACACGACGTCCAACTCGTCGAGAGGGTGCCCATGGAGCCGCACGATGTTCCAGCCGACTATATCGCTACCCCTACTCAGCTGATAGTTACGAATACCAAGTACAGGAAGCCCTCGGGGATTATCTGGGATATATTACCTATAGATCATATATCAAGAGTCCCCATCCTGAGAAAGCTAGCGGGCTTCGTCTAGCTAGGGCACTGCCCTTAACAGCCCCGGAAACCTCCTTTCCAGCTCAAGCGCGCACCTCCTGCAGAAGTTGGGGGTTTTAGCATCCACCTCATATATGGTGTTGCTAAACCTCATTACGCAGGTTCTATTTACGCAGTGGCCTAGGCCGAAGCTATGCCCAAGCTCGTGGACGGCCTCCTTTAGCAGCCTCATGGATAGCAACAGGGGGTGGTGGGGCTGCCCGTAGAACGCTGGCTTAAGCCTAGCTAGGAAAACCATGCCGCCCCACCCCTCCCTTGCTAGCCCGAAGATGAAGTTCAAGCCGGGGACGTAGGCGTCTACATCCGCGACTATGAGCACCCTTGCGAGCGGGTTCCATGGCAGCCTTGAGTAAAGGTACTCGAGCAGGCTCGACGCCTCGATCTGCCCTCTTTCCTCATCGTAGAACTTTACGAGGTCGCCTAGGCTAACTAGCTCCTCAACCTCCACTTTAAGCGTGAACCTTGAGGCGAGCTCCTTAGCTAGGAAGTTAACGAGCCAGTTCTCGACTTTAACGGGTACTAGCGTTAAGGAGCTGGGCTTAAGCTCCATCAACGTAATACACCGCTATTACCGAGCTTCTTAACCGCTATTCCCCATATTTAACGTGTAGTGAGTAGTTGCTGGAATGGAGAGCAGCGCTAACCTGGTACAGGCGATGTACCGCTCAGCTAGGATCGCGGCGTGGATCTCGCTAGCTACGATGCTGGCAGCGTCCATAGAGCTGGCTGTCCTTGGAACTAGCCGCGTCTTGATGGCCTCCCCCCACGTAGTCGCCCTATCCTTCGTGCTCCTGACCGCGCGGGAGCTAATGAGCGCGAGTAGAGCTAAGCTACTGCTAGTCGCGTTGCCCCTAGCTAGTTGGCAACCCGTGGTTTATGCCTTTAGAGCGGTAATCCTAGGGGAGGGAGGGGGCTGCCTCTTAGAGGCATTGGGAATCGGGCTAGCGCTAGCCGCGCCGGTGCTCTACAGGCTTAGGGAGGATGAGGTTGAGGTGCTAGAGGCCGATGAGCTAGCTGACGAATAGTAAATCGTCTTAAGACACAGGATTACGATTTATAGGCCCAGCGCTTTTTTTATTTGGGTTTCTCGATGAGGGAGTGCGAGCTTAGGGTCCTGCTATTCGAGCTAGCTAGGGAGGGTTGCCTGCGAGGGCCCTGTAGGGTCCGGCTTGCGGACGTAGCGTCTAGGCTGGAGATTTCTGCTTGGACTCTTAGGAGGTGGCTCTATGAGGCCGTGAATAAGGGCTACGTTAGGAAGGTTAGGCAGGGTCGAGGAGCCGCCTACGAGATAACCGAGAGGGGGAGGAGGATCCTTAAGGAGATGTGGTCCGTCCTTAATGGCGAGCTTAGGCGAAGGGTCTTAAGGCTCAAGGGGATCGTCGTTAGG
>CAZAZN010000055.1:0-10614 GCA_964489665.1 uncultured Thermofilaceae archaeon | reverse complement strand
TAAATCGCCCCAACGCCTCCCACTCCAATCGAAGTTCTTAGTTAGCATTATCGTAACGATCGGGAAAGTGAAGGGTTGCCCTAGCGCGTCTCCCTCGAGGTAGAGTTCAAAGAGTGCTTTAGTGAGGACTATCGCTTCATCGAGGTAGTCTTGCCCTACTCCCACAGGCTTTCCTCCTACAAGGACCTCGGCTTCGGAGAACTCCTTGGAGACATCTAGCGTTAGCGTGATGTTAGTGAAGGGCGTCTGCATCCCGAGTCTTGCTGGGACGTTGAGCTGGTAGAGCATTCCCTGGAGCTTCTGCTTAACCTCCTCATAGCCTAGGTTATCATGCCTTATGAACGGGGCTAAGAACAGGTCGAATGCTGAGAAGGCTTGCGCACCAGTCCACTCCTGCTGGACTACGTATAGGAAGTCGACTACCTGAGATACAGCCGAGGAGAAGTGCTTTGGCGGCGCTGCCACCGTAGACGGCGTCCTTAGCCCCTTCCTTAAGAGCGTATAAAGAGACCAGCCAGCGCAGTAGGGTATCCAGAGCGAGTAGGGGAGCTTGTGTATGTGTATATCGCCGGTGAAGTGCATCTTAACAGCCTTAGGAGGTAAAAGCTTTGAGAGGACTTCGGGCCTTTTAATTATTTTATCCAGGAAGAAGTCTATGAGGCCGCTTGCTGATACAAGCATGTTAGCGTTTTCGAATACCTCCCAGTCCTTCCTCCCTATGTACAGTTCTTCAAGCCGTCTTAGCTCATCACCTAAGTCCATTATTCACCCTGCTAAATCTGTAGAAAAGTGAATTAAAGGTTTCCCCTAGGCTAAGGCTGCCTACTCAAAGGAGCCTTTAGCTATCTCCGATTTCCACTTCTCGTAGTCCTCCTTTTTAATGCTATTAGCTACTGTCTGGCCGTAGCTGGTTAAGGTCACCTGGTAGCTACCCACCTCGATCATCCAGTACTCCTGGAGCTTCTTTAGCGCCTCCTTAATCCTCCTCTCGGCCTCCTGCCTATACCTAGCCTTCTCGGGGATTATCTCGCTGACTATCGTTCGAGCCAAGAAGTCCTCGGCGGTCTCCGACCCCTTCTTACTGAAGTATATCTTGCCTAGGTACTCGTGCCATATGTAGCCTAAAACGAACTTCTCGACTTTGTTCAAGTACTCCAACTCCTCTCACCACCCTCTACGGCTAGCCTCTCGCTAAAATAGGTGTGGGTATCCGGGCGCCCTTTCATCCGGCCCCGCGCGGGGCAGTCGGGGCGCGATCCTGCCGGACCGATTTGATATAGAAGAGCTATCTATTAAGTACTGCGCACGGCCTATGGGAAACGTGAAGGTGAGGATCTACCGGCTAAAGCCGAAGGAGCCTTTCACCGAAGTAGATGTGGAGGGCGAGATCCTCGGCGTGCTGGGATTAGGTGAGGATGTCGCAATAGTAGTTAAGGTGCCGGAGGGGCCCGAAGTAGCTGTTAGTGGTAGCCCGCTATTCGTTCTAGACGAGACTTACGCCGGCTCGCTCTTCTACGAGATAGCCGCTCGCGTAGTTGAAGCGTACGGCGATAGGGTAACCGTGTGTAGGGTGGCTCAAGCGGGGAAGGACGTACTAACGGGACCTTCCGGAGTGCTCGTAGCGCCTAACGATGACGTACTACTTAACAAGCTTGTAGAGCTTTCGAGGACGAGGAGGGTGTTCCTAGTAACCGCGGATAAGAAGCTGTACAATAGGGCTCTAGCAGCTGGCATAAAGGCGCTTTACTACCCTCCGGCGAGCGCTGGCTCTAAACAGGAGCTTATAGAGGAGATAGTGAGGTGGATAGAGAAGAACGCCGAAGCTGTTTAAGCTATTGAGATGATAATGAGCGTAAACGCCTATAGGTGCGCGATATCGCCCTTATACTGACACCTTATGGAGAGGGTACTAGTATTAGCCCTAATCGTAGCCGTAATCGCCTGCGCAGAGGTACTAGCCGATCCCTCCATTGACCTTGTGGGCGCCGTATGGAGTAAGAAGACCTTGAGAGTAGCTATAGCTAAACCAGCGTGGCTCTCGCCAAACTTCGTTGACGCCGTTAAGAAGGCGTTTGAAGCCTGGGACCGCGCCCTCGAAGCCTTTGGCCGAGCCTACGGCTACGAGTACTTAGCGGACATATCGTTTAAGGTGACCGTTACCTGCTGCCTGGCGGGCGACTACGACATCTTCGTCACCTTTACCGACGAGCCTGCAAGGCCTGACGGAGAGATAGGCAGGTGCGAAGTACTTTACGGGGACGGTAAGCTAGCACAGGCTAGAATAACCCTATACGTTAAGACGACGAGGGGTCCGCTTAAGCCGGTGGACGTGTTCAATATAGCGCTTCACGAGATAGGCCACGCTCTCGGGTTAGTGCATTCGTCGAGCTCTAAGACCATTAACGGGCCTGAGCTCATGTACCCGTACTATACGTTTCCCGGGCTAGAGCTAAGGCCCTCAACGCTAGATGCGTACGCGCTGGCGGTCGCGTACTCTTGGATGAGGATAGGCGTCTTTAAGCCGCCTAGCACTAAGAAGGTGACGCTCCCTCCAGCCATCCCGTATAAGATGCTACTCTATTACTACGTGAGGGTGAAGAGCGCATACGGCGCCGTCCATGGTGAAGGCTGGTACGTTGAGGGCGCTAAGGTGAAGGTCTACGTCGAGAACGAGACCGTTGCACTAGGCCCTGGCGTCCGAGCAGTATTCAAGGGGTGGCGCGGCACCTACAGCTCTGAGAGCCCCGTGTTAGAGTTCAGGGTATATGGAGATGTGGAGCTGGAGGCCGAATGGGGTATTCAGTACTGGGTCGAGATAGTTAGTCCTTACGGGCGCGCGGAGCCCAGAAGCGGCTGGTACGACGAGGGCACCCTACTGGAAGTGCGAGTCGCGAATCTAACCGTGGATCATGGCAACGGCACTAGGAGAGTGTTCTCCGGGTGGACGGGTAGCCTGGAGACCGCTAATAGCACGGTGACTTTACGCGTAAACGCTCCGATAAAACTCAGAGCCGTTTGGAGGACGGAGTACTGGGTAGAGATCGAGTCTAAGTACTCGAAGCCGACCTTAAAGCCCGGCTGGTATGCGAAAGGGGCGGTCATAGCGCCTGGCGTTGAGGACGCGATAGTACCCCTTAACTCCACGGCTAGGGTGGTATTCGTAGGGTGGCGCTCGAGTTTCGGCCTAGTCAAGCCTGGCGAGAAAGTGGTGATAAACACGACGCTAAAGCTGGAGGCACGCTGGCAGCTCCAGTACTGGGTTGAGGTAAACGCCGGGTACGGCAATGCAACGCTAGCTAGCGGGTGGTACCCGGCCGGTTCCGAGCTCGAAATCACCGCCTCTCCCTTAGTAATCGAGCAGAGAAACGGCACTAGGAGGGTATTTAAGGCGTGGCTGATTAATGGCGCGGCCTTCACGCGTCCAAAGGTATTAGTTAGGCTAAAGAGGCCGTTAAGGGCGATAGCGCTGTGGAAGACTCAGTATCTCATAACGCTTGGAATAGTAAGCATGGACGGATATAATGTTTCTGGTTATATAATACTATCTGGCCCCCAAAAAGTTAACGTTTCGGTCGGGAAGGTATGGCTGGATAAGGGCTCCTGGCGCATAGTAAAAGCCGTGCTCCGGCGCGTAGAGAAGGCTAGGAAGCCGCCGCTTATCGAGGTTACCCGGTACGAGATGTGCACCGTGGAGTCCGCTAACCCCGTGCTCACGGTAAGCAAGCCCGATAACGCGACCATCGTGGTTAAGGCTGTAATGGCAAGCGTGGAGGTCGTCGACGCATTAGGGCTCCCAGCGCCGCTAATGACGATATCTATGCGTGGTCCCATAGGCGGAACGTGGTTATCGGATTTAGACGGCGTAGCCTTTAAGGGCTTAGTACCGTTAGGCAAGTACCTAGTAACCATTAAGCTGTTCGGAGTTAAAGTCGTGGAGAAATAAGTAGAGGTCGCCCGCGCGGGTAGGGTAGCTATTCGAGTTCCAGTTGGAGCGTACACCGCGGTTATCATGGCCTCGTTGATGGTATCCGCAGCGTTTTACGTTAGCCGAGCTAGGAAACGGCTATCCTAGGCTTAGTTACCCTAATCCTCCTGACCTTGACGCCGAGCTCCTCCGCTTTAGCCCTAGATTCGTCGTCTAGCTTCGGCCCATCGCCGTATAGCACGAGTATGGGCTTAGACCTTAAGAGCTCGGCCTTCTTAGCAACTCTCTCGAGGACGTCGGGACTCACCTTTCCCGGATCCTTAACTACCTCTATTACTAGCCTATCAGACCCTCGCTGGGCGAATATGTGAACCGGCCCTAGCCTGGTAGGGTGCATTAGCCTTACGTGGAAGCCCGCCTCTAAGTACCTCCCCGCAACGACGCCTACCTCACCGTACTTTTCAGCTAGCCTAGATTGTAGATACCTGATCCTCGCTAGCGACATAGCAGTTAAGGGAGAAGGCGGTGGCTTTTTAAGGATTAACTGAGACCGCAGCCCCTTTCGAAGCCAGCATGCGCGCTAGCTCTTTAACCGCGCTCTCTACCTCCCTCCTAGCCTCCTCCTCGCTAGGCCCCGATGCCGTGATGTGGAGCACTAAGATCGGCACACCCAGCTCCGCTCCCCGGGGATGGCTCTTAACGTAGACCTTTGGATGCCGCCTGAGGACTTCGTCGATGAGTGGCGCCGCCTCAGACTCCGGCAGGCCCCTAGAAGTAAGCCTACGCTCAACGAAGTAGAGCTTAGGGCCGACCTTCCTCAGCAGGGGCTCGACATATCCCTCGAACATCGCCTTCATCTCGCTAGGCACGCCGGGGAGGAGGAACACGAGGGAGTTCAGCAGCCGAGCTTGGACCCCGGGAGCCGTACCTACGGGGTTAGGGATAGGAGTAGACCCTTCAGGTAACATAGCCATCTTAACCCTGTGCTCCGTTAGCGGTAGCCCCTTCTCGCCGTACTTCTCCCTGATCATCTCTAAAGCCTCCCTATTCAGCCTGAGCGGAACCCCCATTGCCCTAGCTAGCCCCTCGGCGGTTTTATCGTCGAACGTGGGCCCGAGTCCACCGGTTGAGACTACGACCCTAGCGCCTCTCTCAGCTGCCGTTCTAAAGGCCCACGCTATATCCTCAACGACATCGGGCACGACTAGGCCGCCCCTAACCCTAAAGCCTAGGTAAGTTAGCCTTCTGCCGAGCCACGCCATGTTCGAGTTGACGACGCTGCCTATTAGCAGCTCGTTGCCTACGGAGATTATCCAGGCATCATACCCGGCGGCTAGTCCCACGTTCCCCTTTGACGTAGACCAGCTTGAAAGGCATTACGCGTCGAAACGCGCTAGGACCGCGGAAACCATATTTACGTGCAAAGGCACGAAAAGCGCGTGGGGTACGGTTATAGGTGGAGGGGAGGGTGGGGGGCTGAGGCAGTTAAAGCTCCCGAAGTACCCCCGCCCGTGCCAGGGGTGTTAAGGGTAGCTATAGCCGTCGATGCAGACCTAGGCTTAGACTCGCCCCTCTCGCCGAGGTTTGGCAGGGCACCCTTTATACTTCTCGTAGACGTCGCTGGAGGCGAGGTAAAGTGGTATAAGAGCTTTAGGAACCCGCACGCTGAGGCTCCGAGGGGTGCAGGGGTAAGGCTTGGCCAGTGGCTCCTCGCCGCCGGCGTGAAGGCGGTAGTAGGCGCTCAGCCAGGCCCTCACCTCTCGATGCTGCTCCAGCAGGCGGGGGTGGCGATATACCCCCTCCCGCCTGGGATTAGGGCCGTGGAGGCGCTTAGGCGGGTGGGGCTAGCTAAGTGATGGAGGTAGTAGTAGCTAGCGGTAAGGGTGGTACCGGCAAGACCTTCATCGCCTCCAACCTCGCTTACTGGCTAGCCTCTCGCGGTAAGAGAGTAGTTGCGGTTGACTGCGACGTAGAGGCGCCTGACCTAGCGTTAGCGCTGGGCGGCTGCTCTAAGGTGCTTACATCTAGGGTTGTCGCGGAGTCTAGGAAGGCGAGGATCGACAAGCGCCGCTGCATTAAGTGCGCGCGCTGCGCGGAGGTGTGCTCCTTCTTCGCAATCGAGATAGGCGCGGAGGGCTACCCCGAGGTTAAGCAGTTCCTCTGTGATGGGTGCGGCGCGTGCGCGATAGCGTGTCCCGCTGGCGCTATAACTCTTGAAGTATCCGCGACGGGTAAGATAATAGCCTGCCTCTCAGGCGCCGGAATCCCGGTGGTTACCGGCGACCTAGAGGTTGGCGGCAGGAATAGCGGGCACTTAGTATATGAAGCTAAGGAAGAAGCTAAGCGGGTTCTAGGCGAGGTTCGCGGCGATTACTTAGTGGTGGACTCGGCTCCCGGGATAGGGTGCCCCGTAATATCGAGCCTCTCAGGCGCCGACCTCCTGCTCGTAGTCGTGGAGCCTACACGACAGAGCCTCCAGGGCGCTAGGAGGCTACTTGAGGTAGCAGCGCACTTCGGGATTAAGGCCTATGCGATCGTAAACAAGGCGGGTCTAGGCGGAGTTGAGGTTGAGGTCGATAGGGTATTAGGCGTAAAGGTAGTGGGGCGCGTTCCGTACGATTTTAAAGCCATGGAGGCTTACGCTCGACTAACGCCGCTGCTAGCCTATGCTCCAGGCTCGCCGGCAGCTAAGGCACTGCTAGAGTCCTTTAAGGCGTTATCCGAGGTGATAGGGCTATGATAGTCGCAGTAGCTGGCGGGAAGGGCGGCGCTGGAAAGACCACGCTCGCCGTAGCTCTGTGCGCCGAGCTCCGCAATAAGTACCGCGTACTCCTCGTAGACGCCGACGTCGATAACCCAACGATTAAGGTTTACTTAAGGGGGAAGCCGAGTAGAGTTGAGGTGATCTGGGACTTTAAGCCCGAAATACTCAACGATAGGTGTAAGCTATGCGGAGCGTGCGTAGAAGCCTGTCCTGAAGGCGCGCTAGCGCTAATCCCTGGAAAGGGGCTGATGCTCTTAGAGCACCTTTGCAGCGGTTGCCGGGTATGCATGCTCAAGTGCCCCCACAGCGCTATACTGGCAGGACGTAGGGAGCTAGGGCGTATAGAGGAGTATAAGGGGGAGTACGCGGCCATCGTCGGAGAGCTTAAAGCCGGGATGAGGAAGAGCGTGCCTCTAGCGTACTTAGTGGTTAAACGAGCCATGGAGGTAGCCGAGAATTACGACTTCGTAATCATCGATACGCACCCCGGCACCGGCTCGGGAGTATACGCCTCCATCGAGAAAGCCGACCTAGTACTAGCAGTAACCGAGCCGACGAGCTTAGGCGTAAGCGACCTTAAAAAACACCTTAAGCTCCTGAAGAAACTTGGGAAACGGTACGCCGTAGTCGCCAATAAATGGGGCGCTGGAGGAGCGGAGGACGCCTTAGAGGAGCTCGCAAGAGGCGCGCCGCTCTTCAAGATACCCTACCACCGCTGCGTCGAGGAGGCGAACGCCAAGGCTGTCCCGCTACAGAAAACATGCGAGGACCGGCCGCGCCGCGCAATAGCAGAAATCGCTAAGTTCCTAGCGAGCTACGTGTAAGATTAATATCTCCTCGCTAGTTTCTCTTAACACGCTAGGATGATGAACTGATAGGACGCGAGAGCTGTGACGATGCCCCAGTTATCTGAAGGACACTTAAGCGGGATACGCGTGCTAAGTAGCCTCTTCAGCCGGTACGTCAGCGAGGTTAATAGCCAGAGGATAAGGAGTAGTTAAGGGGTTCGCCTTGCCCTCAGACATTAGATACGGCGTGATAATACCTGCGCGCAACGAGGAGAGGTATATAGGCTTGACTATGTCTAGCTTAGCCTAAAGTTATAATTGTTCTCGTAATTCTTTCAATACTGTGCATCATCTTCCCTATAGATAGCATTTTTTTACATTGAAGATACTTCACGTAGTCTTTCACATCATCATATACCTTAACTTTGCTTAAATAACCCTTAAGCATGAGTATAGCATGCCGAGATTTTCCTCTAAAAACTAAAAGTAGTACTCTACCAATGGTATATAAAATAGTATAGCCTAAAGCTCTCATGCCCTTTCCTATAAAATAATACTTTATAGGATTTCTAACCGATGATCTTTGCGATAGAAAAGCAATTTTATACGCACATACGTCATAGCCGAGCATCCTAGCTTTAAAGAGCAGATAAGTCTCCCAGCCGTAGTTATAAGGGTAAAGGCCTATGCGCTTTAATGCGCTAACTTTTATCATTCTTCCTCCTCCACGAGGTGCTGATTTGTTCCAGGGCTCTCCAATAACGTAACCTGAAGCTATTGCTAGCTTTCTATTCTGCTTGAATTTCTCGTAAAGCTTTTCTATATAGTATGGGGGAAATACGTCGTCAGATCCAGCAATTAATATGAAATCAGGTCTGCAACGGAGACATTCTTTCAAACCTTTGTTTATTACTAGAGCTAGATGGGGTGTTCCTACAGCGTAAATACCTATATCTGGCAATCTTATTACATCCGCTCCTAACGATCTCGCTATCTCCGCAGTATTGTCGGAGGACCCATCGTCTACGACTATTATCCTTACTGGCTGTATCGTCTGTTGTTTTAGACTAAATATTGTTTTTCTAATATATTTTGAGCTATTTTTAGCCGGTATCACTACACAAACCTTTGGGTATATATTTCTCTCTTCACTTTTTTCTCTCAATATTCTCACCTTCCATACTCTTTAATAGGGAAGGTTAGTGAAGAGAAAGATCCTCTATCTGGTAAAATTATATAATTTATCCTTAGTTTAATACATGAATAAACATATTTAGGCAAATTATTTATAAACAAAATATCAAAGTGTTTTACTCTTTCTCGTTTAATAATCTCTGATAATTGATCTACATTGGAACCATACTCATCTTTTGATAAGATGTTTTTTAAAAAATAACTTATTAAACTATATCTCTTAAGAAAATCTCTTACAGGCTTTCTTGATTGCTTTGTCGCTACATAGATAATTTTACCTAGAGCTACTAACTCTTTTAATAAATCTTTAACATCGAGGAAAGGTATTAAGCTCTCTAAAGCTCGTTCTTCATATTTCTCAACTATCTTGCTTACCTTAAAGTATATCTCTTTACCAAAATTATTGCACCAAAAGCCTAAAAGGCTAGTAATATTTATTTTTGACTCATAATTTATATATCTTTTAACTTCGTTCCAATTGATCCTAAGATAGGCTGTGATTTTATCGAATTTCAACACGAAATCAGGTACTTTTATTAACAGCTCCGAAAAGCTATACCTTAGCGATGACTTTACCAGAATAAACACCTACACCCCCCCAATACCTTATAAACTTAGTACCCCATTTAACATTAAAAGGACCTGGTTCCTCACCTAAGGCAAGCTTTACAGCTCCATATACTATATTAGCACCCGCTAGTGTTGAAAGCACCATGGTGCCTTGAATCCTAGGGTTACACTCGATAATTTTAGGAACTTGCTCTTCGTCCATCTTAAACTGGAAACCGAAAGCATAACTAAGACCAAGAGCCTTAGAAAGTCTCTCCGAATACTCAATGATCTCCTCATTTCTCTCCACAACTCCGACAAATGTTATTCCTAATCTCATTTCTATTCTTTTACGTGGAACAATGACGTATGTATCGCCTCTCCAAGCTAACACGTCAACTGTATATTCAGGCCCTGGCAAGTATTCCATAACAAGCAAATCAGGAAACTCTTCTCCCAGTATATTATAGAGATCGCTCATTCTAATATACAAGCTAGTGGGTTTCATTTCAAAATAAACTCTTCTTAAATCTATATTTTCCGTAAGAATTCTCAGCCCTCGCATTCCCCTTGATATAGGAGGTTTAACAACAACTGCCTTCTCGGGATAGCCGAGTTTCTCAGCTTTCTCCTCCAGCTCGCTCCACCTCCTAACCTTGTATAATCTAGGTACGGGAACTCCAATTCTCCTTGCCAGCATGGAAAGCTCGTACTTGTTATTCGCTATCTTAAGTACCTCGCTCTCCGAGACCGCGACTACAACGCCTTCATTTGAAAAAGCGTATTTTGATGCAGATAGCTTAAAGAGCTCATTAGTAACCTGAGGTAAAACGACACTTACTCTCTCCCTCTTGCATATATTTAAAAGCTTAGGAATAAAGTTTAATTCATCTGCATATGGTACCTTATAAAATTTATCACAAAGATACTTACCCGCCACCTCCTCTTTAGCGTCAACTCCTACTACGATAACCTCCTTAGTATCTGGATTATTCCTAAGCGAGTATAGAGTTCCCGCTATTCCAGGGGCTCCAGCACCCGTTACTAAAATCCTTAAAGTATCCATCTAACCACCTCGAATGCTTCCGCGTACTCACCGTTACATTGGACTCCTCTAGCTCTCGCTAGGCCTTTAATAAATTCCGGGTTAAAATATCTTCTCCCTCTTAGTATTTGTGATTTATAAAATGATAAAATCTTTATTTTTTCATTTATATGTTTTTCCTTTAATTTTATAAAAAGCTGTGTACTGAAAGTTACATGATTCCATGGCAGTTCATAGCATATGATAGAAGCTGATGTCTTAAAAGCCCTTATCATTTCATACGCCACCGTCTGGTGGTCCTGATGAAAATCATTTAGCGAAGGCCCGATAACGAGATTCGGCTTGTAGC
>CAZAZN010000054.1:0-10951 GCA_964489665.1 uncultured Thermofilaceae archaeon | reverse complement strand
GATTAACAGGGCGCTGAGGCAGTTAATGGACATGAACCTCCCCCGAGAGCTCAGAAAGAAGCTGGGTAGGCGGTTCGACGAGCCCCAATGGGAGCTAATAAGTTTAGACGAGCTCGAGCCCTTCCTCGCGTCAATTAACAAGAAGTATGCTGACAGGATACGCTTCACGATTATAATGCATAGATATACGATGCTAGCCGTAAAGCTAATCAAGAAGAAAAAGCTAAAGAAGGAGGAACTTGCCGAGCTAGGCTTAAGTAAAAAGGTTCACTGGCTAGAGGTTTTAGGCGCTATCATAAATAAGCAACATGAACTGCTCAGGGATCTATACGAGGTTAGCCACCCCGTCCTAGAGAAGATGAGGAACGCCATGCTGGAGGCGGGCGCACTAGGAGTGAAGATCAGCGGGGCAGGCATGGGCGGGTCGCTAATAGCGCTCGTCGCAGACGACGAGACGGCGGTAAAGGTCGCCGACGCCGCGCTTCAGGCTGGCGCTGCCAATAGCTGGCGGGTCTTCGTGGACGAGGGTGCGCGCTTGGAGAGGATATCGTGGTAAGCACATGTTAAAGCGCGTAGAAATAGACCTCAAAGAGCACCTAGTTGAGCTCACAGTACTTAGCCTCGTGCTATTATCGATCTCGCTGCTACCGTACGGCGGCTACAGGAGGCTAGTCGCTCCTCACAAGCCGTTTCAGTGGTCCCTGGGGATCGTCGAGCTAGTCGTCCTCCTCCTAGCCATCATGCTGGCTCACGAGGCACTTCACGCCACCGCGATGGCGGCGTTTGGGGGAAAGCCTAAGGTCGGGCTGTGCAGGTTGGGGCCCATACCCGTAATGTACGTTCGCGACGAGGGAGCGGGGTTCACTAGAAACCAGTACCTTGTGGTGGCCTTAGCTCCCCTCCTCCTCTCCCTAGCCCTCTTCCTCCTAGCCCCGTTTAGCGGAGTGTACGAAGCCGCAGTTCTCATAGGCTACATGTGTAACTTAGGCGGCGCCAGCGGGGACATAATATTCGCGGCGAGCGTATACCGCATGCCGCGGAACGCGGTCGTTCACGACAACGGCCCCGTACTAGTCATAGAGGGCGAGGGGGTTAGAGAGCTAGCGCACTTCGAGCTTAGGAAGTACCTGAGGATAGTCTTAGAGTGGATAGCCCTCATAGTGATGGTTGAGATATGTATTCTCACTCTAGCCTTCGCAGGGCTAATAGCGTTTGGCCAGTGCCTAACCCTGGAGCTAGGCCCCCTGAAGCTGTTCTCATTCAAGTACGTAGGAGGAGTGGTAAGGTACGAGATAAGCCCCCTCGACTTCCTGCTAGCAGCCGTACTGCTAGCTCCCCTTCCAGCCTACTTAGAGTATAGACTTAGGGAGCTTTAACGCGTACGGCCCCCTCCTCGAGCGTCCTGTAGTAAACTTCGGCTGGTAGTAGCTCCGCTACCTTAACGGCTATTCTCCGAACGATCTCGGGCGGCGTCCTAGGCCTGTTCTTAAAGCGATCGTCTACAACCCCCTCGTACGGTATGAACTGCTGGACGACGAACACCGGTGGGGAGGGTAGTTCTGCGACGTAGCTCTTAATCTCCCTAGCTATCGCTAGCACCTCCTTCTCGCCTATTAGCTCGGGAACGAGCGTCACCCTAAGCTCTAAGAAGGGTACCTCGCGTAGGAGCTCTAGCGACCTCCAGACGGCCTTAACGTACTTCTCAGCTAGCTCTACCGGAAGGCCTGTGACCTCTGCGTACTTTCTAACATCGCTTAATGGCGCTTTCAAGTCCACGGCTACGTGGTGAAGCATGGGCACTAGGTGCGAGAGGAACTCTGGGAGGGAGGCGTTAGTATCTAGGCTGTACTTAAGTCCTAAGCCTTCAACCGCGCGAAATAGCGCGAGAAGCCCCTTGTACTGTAGAGTTGGCTCTCCGCCCGTAATATGAAGGTAGTCGAGGAACGGTGCAGCTTCGCGCACTCGCTCAGCTAACTCCCTAACCGCAACTCTTCTCCCGTACACTCCCCTAGCTACGAGCGCGTTGCTGCACCAGGGGCACCTGTAGTTACACCCGCTAAGCCACACGGTAAAGCTTACCGAGTGTAGCACGTCTACGAGGCTAACCTCCTTCCAGCCAGCTACGTACAGGTACTCCAACTTAACCTCAACACCCAGAAGAAGGGGAGGTTAAGGGGTGGAAAAGCTCAACGCCTTTTAAATCGCGTAGTGTTTACGAGTCCTGAACTCTGCCTGTTTGCCTGGGTTCCAGGTTCTTATCGGCCTATAGTAGCCGACTATTCTGCTCCAGACGTCTACTGGGCCGTGGCACTTGGGGCACTCCTCGAATACCCCTACAGCGCTCCAGCCGCAGCTCCTGCACACGCTTATGGCCGGTGTAATCGAGAAGTAAACCACCTTAGTGTTCTCAGCGATGCGGCGAACAAGCTTCTTCAGGGCTTCGGGGTCAGGCTGCTCCGATAGGAATAAGTGCATCATGACGCCACCCGTAAACTCGCCCTGTACCTCGCCCTCCCACATAGCGCGCCTAAAGACCGGTACGTCGGCGTAGTACGGTACGGCCGAGTTTGAGTAGAACGGCGTGCTGTCGTAGCTCGGTATGGCGGCATCGGCGCCTAGGCGCCTAGCGTCAAGCCTAGCTAGCCTGTAGCTAGCGCCTTCTCCAGGAACCTCTTCGACGTTGTACAGGTAGCCGTCCTCCTCCTCGAACTCCTCGACGCGCTTGCGGATGTAGGAAACCATGTTCTTCATTATCGATACTGCCTCGCGCATGCCTCTGGAGCTGCTATCCAGCCACACATCCGGCGCTCTCATGAAGTTAGCGGCTGCCTCTGGAAGTCCAATGACTCCTATGGTATTGTAGTGATTGTTTAGGTGGCCTATGTACTCTTTCGTCAGCGGCATGAGCCCAGCTCTAAGGCTAGTCTCGTACCTCTTGCGCCATGCTAGGAGGACTTCTCTGGCTACTGCTAGCCTCTCCTCGAGTAGCTCTACGAACCGATCCCACTCACCCCTAGAAAGGTAAGCAACCCTAGGAAGATTAATCGTAACAACACCTATCGAGCCAGTAGCATCTGGAATAGCCCATATGCCGTGGGCGTTCTTCCTCGTATCGCCTGCGCCGTCGTCGCTCGAGAGCACTATAGGCCCGTTTAACAGCACCTTCTTAGTATCGATCGTCAGCCTGCAACACATTGCGTATAGTGCTTCTACGTCTGTTGCGTAGCCGTTTAGCAGGTAAGCCGTACCACGCCTAGCAAGCGCTTCAAAAACCAAGTCCACTAAATCGCCCCAACGCCTCCCACTCCAATCGAAGTTCTTAGTTAGCATTATCGTAGGTATGGGGAAGGTGAAGGGCTGACTAACAGCATCTCCCTCGAGGTAGAGTTCAAAGAGGGCCTTAGCTACCGCCTTAGCGCCGTCAAGGAAGTCGCCCAGCGTGCCCACCGGCTCTCCGGAGACGTACGCTCTTCCCTCGAGGAGCTTAGGGCTGGTGTCGAGCATTAAAGTGATGTTAGTGAAGGGGCTCTGGTAGCCGGCGCGGGCTGGGTAGTTGAGCTCGAACAGCATTCCTTGGAGCACCTGCTTAATCTCTACGTGGTCTAGCGAGTCGTGCTCTACGAACGGGCCTAGGTAGAGGTCGAAGGCCGAGACTGCTTGAGCGCCGGTCCACTCCTGAGCCCCTATGAAGAAGAAGTTCACTAGGTGCGCTACAGCAGTGTCGAAGTGCTTAGCAGGCCTCGATATCACGTTAGGGGTCCTTAGCCCCTTCCTCAGGATCCTCTCGTAACTCCAGCCAGCGCAGTAGGGTATCCAGAGCGAGTCGGGGAGCTTGTGTATGTGTATATCGCCAGAGAAGTGCATCTTAACCGCTTTAGGAGGCAGGAATTGGGAGAGGACCTCAGGCCTCTTAACCAGCTTCTCGAATAGGTAGTTCCTAAAGTTACTGTAGCTTAAACTGGTGTTAGCGTTCTCCTTAACCTCCCAGTCGGATATCTTAAGGTAGGCTTCCTCGGCCTTACGAACCTCCTCCTTAAAAACGCGAGTCTCTAGCGAGCTTCCCTCCACTGACATCAAGAGCACCGCTTAGAGAAGCCCCTATGTAATAATGAGAGAAACCTTTAGAATTCCGAAAGTATTCTCCCCGAAATACCCGGAGAGGTATGTTAGCTAATGGGCAAGTTGCCTTACCAGCTCATAGACAAGCTTTCCCTAGATCTACGTTGATCGTCGAATGCAAGCTTTCGCCGAACCCTTTCTTCTATTCGAAGCCTATTTTTCTGGGAGGGATGTGGTGTCCCAGGATGGGTAAGCTTAGGGATTTAGTCAAGCTTGCGAGACCCTGGCAGTGGTACAAGAACCTTCTAGCCTTCGCCGCTGTACTCTTTGGAGGTAAGCTACTAGACCCCTACGCGTGGGCCAGCGCTCTAGAGGCGTTCTTCCTCCTCAGCCTCGTGTCGAGTTCCTCGTACGTCATAAACGACGTGGTAGACTATGAGAGGGATAGGCTCCACCCAGTCAAGAGGTTTAGGCCCGTGGCCGCGGGCAGGGTATCTAGGGGCGAAGCCCTAGCGCTAGCCGTCTTATTAGCCTCTGCCGCCGTGCTCATCTCCGTAGCCTTAAACCCGGCAGTAACGCCGTTCCTAATAGCGCTTTTAGCCTCCCAGCTGACCTACAGCCTTAAGCTCAGGGAGAGCGCGCCAGCGGATGTCATAGTGATCTCGCTAAACTACACGATTAGGGCGGTGTGCGGGGCGGTGACAGTGGAGCTCCACCCCTCTCCCTGGCTCGTGACGGGATCCTTCGTCATAGCCCTTATGCTAATCCTGGGGAAGAGGAGGGGGGAGGTGGAGGTCGTGGGCGAGAGGGCTTTAGAGTTCCGAAAACCGCTCGCCGTGTACTCCAAAGAGGTGCTTAGGGGCGCCTTATTCGCAGCGGCGGCAGCCCTGCTAGCGACGTACATAGCTTACTGCTCCACGCACCCGGCTAGGCCGCTTAGAATGGCGGCTACGACTCCGCTTGCAGCCTACCTAGTGCTGCGCTACGTCTTAGTAGTTGAGCGCTTCCCGAAGCTCGCCGAGGAGCCGCACAACTTAGCTAGGGATAGGGGGCTTCTTGGGGGCCTCCTAGCGTGGTTGCTAGCGATAGTGCTAGCTCTCTACGCGTAGGCGAGTGCGTATGGAGGAGCTGATCGTCGCCCTCACCCTAGGGCTGGTGCAGGGGCTTCTAGAGTGGTTACCCGTGAGTAGCTCGGGCCACGTGCTATTGTTGTCGAGCGCGCTGGGAATTCGGGAGGCTTACGAACTCTCTATGTCGCTACACCTAGGCACGGCGTGCGCGGCTGCCATTCTCTTCAAAAGGGAGTTCCTAAACGCGGCGAGACAGGCGCTGAGCCTGGGCAGGCGGGGAGGCCGCGAGCTTAGGGTACTCCTCGTATCGACCCTTCTTACGGCGGTTCTAGGACTACCCGTGTACCTGCTAGTAAGGGGGGTTGAGGAAGCGAGCTTTAGGTGGCTAATGCTGCTGGTAGCAGCCTCTTTATTCCTTACAGCTGCTATACCGCGGAGCAAGGGCGGCGTCAAAGCCGTGAGTACTAGGGAGGCGGTCGCCCTCGGACTAGCCCAGGGAGCAGCGGCCTTACCCGGGCTTAGTAGGTCGGGGATTACTCTAGCAGTACTGCTAGCGCTCGGCGTAGAGCCCGAGGAGGCGGTGAGGTGGAGCGTAATAGCGGGCGTTCCCGTAGCCGCGGGTGCTGCACTCCTCTCGCTTACGGAGGTCTGGTCCAACTTCTACGTGGTCGCCTTAGGCAACCTAGCGGCCTTCCTCTCCGGCCTCATCTCGGCTAGAGTGCTCTTGGAAATCTCCAAGCGGTTCGATCTCTCAAGGTTCGCCGCGCTAGCCGGGCTACTGGCCCTCCTATCGGCTGCACTTAGCTAGGCGGCGTCCTCGACGCCGTAGTCGGTGATTGTAAATAGCGCAGCCTTACCGCGCGGCAGCCTAGGCGAGTCCAGCACTTCTAGGCGCCACACGTCACCAGCCTTCTTGAGGAGGAACCTGTGAGTGCTAGCGTGCGCGATTATGTTCCCCCCAGCTGGGACCTTTATCGTGGTAAACCCTATCGGCGCCTCCAGCACCTGGTTCGTTATAACTATGAACGTCGAGTAGGTCCTCCCCACCCTCTTAAGCCAGTCTAGGATGTAGTTTATCCTCTGTTGTCGCCTCGCGAGCATCTCCCGCCCTCTAAACTCCGCCCTGTAGAGGGCGATTATGCTGTCTACAACAACCAGCTTAACCCCCTTCTCCTCGACGAACTCTACAAGGCTCCCCCTAACTATGTCCTCTAGGTACTCGACGTTTACAGGCCTAGCGCAGTACACTCCCTTAGCGGCGGCAGCCGGGTCTAGGCCAAACCTCTTAGCGATAGCCCTTATCCTAGAGGGGCTGAACGTCCCCTCGGTGTCTATGTAGAGGCACTTGCCGCCAACCCCTCCCTTATTCCTAGTTAGCTGAACGGTAACCGCTAGCTGGTGGCAGAGCTGCGTCTTTCCGGAGCCGAACTCCCCCGCGAACTCGTATATCGAGCCCGGTTCCAGTCCTCCTCCGAGTAGCTCGTCTATCGCCTGAACGCCAGTCGTCAGCCTAGGCCTAGACTCCAGCTCTCTCTCCAGCTCCTCCATGCTCACCGGCTCGCTCCTGAAGCTGATCGCCATCCTAGCGGCCCTAAGTATCGTAGCCGCCCTAGCGGGGTCTATGCCCGCAAGCTCCTCCAGCTCCTCCGCGGTGTATAGGGCTAGGTGCCGGACGCTCTTAATGCCCGCCTTCCTAAGCCTCGAGGCGGTTATCCTGCCCACCCTAGGTAGGTCCTCTAGGTCGATCTCCTTCTCGCTCATTCGCTACTACATGGCTGAAGAGTTATTTTTAGCTAGTTGACATGGGTCTCTGGGGGGATGAGCGAGGAGGTTAGGTTTGAGTGTACGCGCTGCGGCAGGTGCTGTATCGAGCTAAGGCCGGTGATAGTGCTACGCGACATCGAGCTATGGCTCTCTAAGAGGAGGTGGGACCTAGTAGCCCTCCTAGAGAAGAGGGTCTCCTACTCGCTCGGTAGGATGCTCGGCGTAATGTACTGTTACACGTTCGCGGGCGACGGGCCGTGCCCCTTCTACGAGGACGGTAAGTGCCTGATATATAGCATTAGGCCGTTGGTCTGCAGGCTGTTCCCGTTCGCGTACTCGAGCAGGAGGGCGGCCTTCCACCCGTGGGCCCTCGAGAACTGCCCTGGCGTCGGCAGGGGTAGGCCCTTCACCGAGAGCGAAGTTAAAGCCGTAAGGGCGCTTGCTAGGCTAATCGTAAGGGAGCTGGTGGCGCTACCATACTACGACGAGCTGGTAGAAGACGTTATTAGAGCAGCGCGGAGGAGGCTCAGGGGTGTAGTTGTTGGAGAGGGTTGCGGTAGTGGAGGCGAGGACGCACTTTCACGGGGTTTTAGAGGCGTTGAGCACGCTGGGAGGATTAAGGGAGAGGTTAGAAAGGAGTAGGCTGGTGGTCGTTAAGCCGAACTTCGTTTCGACTACTAGGGCGCTCGCGGCCACGCCCCTCGACGCGACGAGGGCGGTTCTCGAGGTGATAAC
The DNA here is from genome assembly GCA_964489665.1 of uncultured Thermofilaceae archaeon. Classification (GTDB taxonomy): domain Archaea; phylum Thermoproteota; class Thermoprotei; order Thermofilales; family Thermofilaceae; genus CAZAZN01. The sequence continues at coordinate 3,323 of CAZAZN010000054.1, read as the reverse complement.
TAAGTATTACCGAGGGGAGGTGATCCTAGCAGAAGGGCCCGCTCTAGGAGACCTACACGAGGCTCTGAGGAACTTCGGCTACCTCGAGCTTAAGGAGCATTATAACGTGGAGTTCGTAGACCTGAACAAGGACGACTACGAGGAGTTCGCCGTCTGGGGCTCCTCCCTCGAGAAGAACGTGAAGGTTAGGGTCGCTAGGACTATCCTAGAGAGCGACTTCGTAATTTCGGTTACGAGGCCTAAAACCCACGACACGGTCGTCGTAACGCTATCGATCAAAAACGTGGTAGTCGGGGCCATACTAAAGGGATATAAGCACCTCATCCATCAGGGCTACCCCGCCATTAACCTGACGATAGCCTACCTCGCTACCAGGATGATGCCAGCCCTCGCGGTGATAGACGGGCTTGAGGGGATGGAGGGAGAGGGGCCGGTACGTGGAGATCCCATAAGGCTGGGAGTTACGGTAGCTAGCTATAACCCCGTGTGCGCTGACGCGGCCATAACTAAGCTCATGGGCTTTAACCCGAGGAATGTCGGCTACCTCTACTACCTAGAGAGGTGGGGGTGGGGCAGTCTAAACGGCTTCGAAGTAGTGGGCTTAGGGGACTGGGAGAGGAAAGCGATCGCCTTTAAGCCGCACAGCACCTACGAGCGGCAGCTAAACTGGAAGGTTCCCGAAGAGGTTCTTAGGAGGGTAGAGGAGGAGTTAGCCGAGGAGGGCGTTATTCGGAAGTAAGCTATTGCTCTTGGAATCTACTTTACTCGCTAGAGCGCCGCGAGAGGAGTTACCATATGCAGTAAAGGGACACGTGCCTTTAACAAATCAGTACTATAACATTCTTTAGTCTATTACGTTATAATAAGGAGGAGGGCTCACCTCTAGTAGAGGGTAGAGGCTTGAAGGTCTTGGTTACCGGTGGTGCTGGGTTCATAGGTAGCCACCTAATCGACAGGCTATTAGAGCTAGGCCACGAGGTTGTAGTGCTTGATAACTTCAGCTCGGGGCGCTGGGAAAACCTCTCCCAAGCCTTGAAGAGGGGCGTCGAAGTAGTTAAAGGCGACGTGAGGCATCCCGACGTCGTTAAAAGGGCGCTTAGAGGCGTCGACGTCGTCTTCCACTTCGCTGCTAACCCCGAAGTCAGGGTAGGTGATCCAAGGGAGCACTACGAGCACAATATCAAAGCTACGTTCGTGCTACTAGAGACCATGAGGGAGGAGGACATCAAGGACGTAGTTTTCGCATCGTCATCAACGGTCTACGGCGACGCTAAGGTGCTTCCCACACCCGAGGACTACGGGCCGCTGAAGCCCATATCGGTTTACGGCGCGTCCAAGCTCGCCTGCGAGGCGCTAATCTCATCCTATGCTCACACCTACGACTTCCGGGGAATTGCGCTGAGGTATGCTAACGTCGTAGGGCCTAGGAGCAGGAGGGGCGTAGTATACGACTTCGTGAGGAAGCTTATGGCTAACCCGAGGGAGCTCGAGATACTCGGCGACGGCACTCAGACTAAGTCCTACATCTGGATAGCCGACGCCGTAGAGGCCACGATCGTCGCATGGAGGAAGATGGGGGAGGGCTTCGAGGCCTATAACGTTGGGAGCGAGGACGCTATCTCCGTTAGGAGGATAGCGGAGATCGTAATCGAGGAGATGGGGCTCGAGGGCGTTAAGCTCAGGTTTACCGGCGGAGTTAAGGGCGGCCGAGGATGGGTAGGGGATGTCAAGTTCATGCACCTAGACATAAAGAAGCTGAAGAGATTAGGCTGGGCCCCCCGCTACAGCAGCGAGGAGTCCGTGCGCCTAGCGGCGAGGCACTACCTCGAGCTCCTTAACCGAGCTTAACGAGCTCGTAATCGATGCTCCCTAGCCCTAGCTTAACCGCGGCCTCTAGCATGCTCTTCCAGTCCGGAGGCCCCGCCTTAAGGAACCTCTTAAAGGGCCCATAGTTCACTAGGGCCGAGAGCTTGTCCTTCCCGGGCTCCATAACGCCTATCTCTTCGGCCGCGGAGCCCGGTATTCCCGGGGCCTGGTTGATTAAGTCTATCGACGCCTTATCTATGGCTACGGGGTCCATCGACGCTAAGATGCCTATATCCGGGACTATCGGCAGGTCCCCGTAGCCGAAGCAGTCGCAGTGGGGGGTTACGTCCATGACGACGTTTACGAAAGATACCTTATCCTTACCTAGGTAGTCGATAACGGCCTTCGCGGCGTCAGCTACCCTCACGCTAACCTCCGTGTTAGAGGGGAAGTGCAGCTTAAACCAGCCAGATATGGCCTTCCTGGGGCACGCCGACCAGCAACCGCACCCCCACGCGCACACACTCTCGTCGATAACCGCCTTTCCGATCTCGGGATCGATGTCTATAGCCCCTAGGGGGCAGAACTTAACGCACTCCCCGCAGCCATCGCACTTGCTGAGATCTACCTTAGGGGGCCCGGTGAGGTGTATCTTAGCCTTAGTCCGCTTAGTAACGCAGCCTAGCGCTAGGTTCTTGAGCGCCCCTCCAAGCCCGGTCCGAGGGTGCCCCTTAGCGTGAGCGACCGATATAAGGGCGTCGGCGTCCGCTATGGCGCTAGCTATCTCGACCTCCCTCAGCTTAATCCCGTCAACCCTCACCTTAACGCCCGAGAAGCCCAGCATCCCGTCCGCCACTACAATGGGCGCGCCCAGGGTCTCCGGGGTGTAGCCGTGCATGTAGGCCGCCTCTAGGCAGCGCTTAGCATCGCCCCTAGCCCCCTGGTAGCCGACGCCCGTGGTATCGGTTACGAAAGGTACTCCGCCCTTTTCCTTAACTTTCTCGACGACCACCCTAACGAACTGGGGCCTAATAAATCGATAATTCCCGGGTTCGCCAAAGTGTATCTTTATGGCTACTAAGTCCCCCTTATCGACGACGTCTAGGACGCCGCTTTCCTCGAGAAGCCTCTCCATCTTCTTGAGCAAGCTCTCCTGAGGGCTCCTGCTCCTAGCGTCTACGAAGAACACCTTAGATCTCATCGAGGGTTAGACGAGGGCGGCGGTAAAAAGGATAGCTAAGGCGACACTATACCAGCTACCTTGGGGTAAGGCCTAGCCTCCCAGACCGCCCTAAGCCCGAGGACGTACCTAGTCAGCCTCTCAACCCCTATCCCGAAGCCCGCGCTCGGCTCGATCCCCTCCTTTAGCATCTCGATGTACCACCCGTAGTCCTCCAGCCTCTCGCCAGCCTCCAGCATCCTCTTCATGACCTTTTCGTACTCGTACTCGCGCTCGGCGCCCGACGCTGCCTCCCCGAAGCCCTCTGGGTATAGTAGGTCGAAGTCCCTTAGTATCC
>CAZAZN010000053.1:0-11062 GCA_964489665.1 uncultured Thermofilaceae archaeon | reverse complement strand
TCTAGCTTCTTTAGCCCTAGCCCCTCCCCCTCTTAGGGGTGGATTGCTGCACGCTAGCCCCTCCCGGCGCACTGCTACGCGCTTGCCGGGAACCCCCTCCCAACCCCCTACCGGCCCTCTCCTTAGCCGCGAGGTTTCCGAGGGGCCATCGGGGGCCTCTAGCCCCACGGCTCTCTCGCGGCCGCACACGGGCCATGTATACTTTCGCTATCAAGGTTTAAATGCTTCATGGTTTAAGGGGGCTAAGTAGCGCTTTCTAGTTGTTAGCTAAGCAGCTTGAGGAGCCTCGGTATGACCTACGGTATACCTCGGGTATGACTCTCGGTATACCTTTATTGTTTAACGTGGGCGAAGGTATACCCCAGGTATGACTCTCGGTATACCCGGAGTCATACCGGCGCCATGCTAGGGGGCGAGAGCAGCTGTTTAGTCGAGCTCGCGCGCCCAAGGCGCGGGGGGCTAGCGGGGCTAGGTGGCGCGTATGACGATAGCTAAGCTGGCTGGAAGGGGTAGGAGGGCTAAAGCCCTAGTGCTTAGGGGCCCTAGAGCGGAGTGGTGCAGGGCAGAGATACGCGGAAAGCTAGTTATCGTGTGGGTAGATGGCCGCGGCAACCGCTAAAGCTCCAAAGAAGGATGACCGGAAACCTTTTTCCTGAAAAGAGGAAGAATTGGGGCGGGTACCCAGTACCAGGGTTTCCCGGGCCCGCAGAGCCCAGTACTCCCCTCGGCGGCGCCGGCTTAACTTCCGCGTTCTGACGAGAGCGGGTGTTTCCCGGCGCCTATGACCGGGACCCGCCCAGTAGCTTGTGGATGTTGGGGGGTTTTAAAGGTTGCTCGGCCACTTGAGGATGGCTTGGTCGCCTATTATCATGAAACGTATTTTCCGGCGCCTTTCGTCGGGGTAAGCGTCGGCGTACTCCCTGAACTCGTCGTTGCTGAGTATGTAGGCGCCGGTCCTCTTCGCGTACTCTAGTATGAACTCGTCGGCTGGGCCTCCAGCTGGCGCCTGGAGTATTAAGCCTTCGCTTAGGAGCTCTTCGAGTTGCTCCTCCTCTAGCACCTTATGGCGCGTTGCGGCGTCTAGCACGACGATGAACGTTTTACCGTTTTTAGCAAGCTCCTCGAGCACGAGCTTAAGGTTCTTCAAGGTTCCGATCCCCTCCTTAGATCCACACAGTACGACGTTGGACCCGTCTACTACCACGTCCGGCTTCGAGGATTGGTTCCTCGCTAGGAGCTCCCTTAGCCCCGCGACGCGAGCCTCGGTGTGAGATGCTATTAGCTCGCGTACCTGGATGGGCGTCACTCCCTGTCTACGGGCGATGAGGGCGGCTACGGCCGCTGCTACAGCCGCTAGCGGCGCTACTAGGACGAACCCGGGTGTGGCTGGAGGGGCGGGCGCCTCGGACCCCTCCTTATGCCTCGACTTAGCCTCTTCACTTACCTGGGCGACCTCCTGCCCTCTCGGCGAGTTAAGTACCTCGAAGAGCACGGTGGCCCCTTCCCTTTGTCCGGTAGCTGAGTTTTCGTACTCCACCCTTACCCAGTACATCCCGCTGCCGTTAGGCTTCGGCGCCAGCCCTAGCTTGAGCGTTAGGCGCTTGGAGCCTCCTGGAGGGATGAAGGGCACTTGCTCTCTATCCCTAACCCATAGCACGCCGCCTCCTGAGAACAAGCCCCCCTTAACGTCTACGTCGAGGGCGTGGCTCTTCGCAGGGTTGACTAAGGAAATGTTGGCCTCTAGCTCCGCTCCGAGAATCTGTTGAACCACCTTTACGCCATCAACGACCACCCTAACCGCTCCAGGTCTCTGAATCGCTAGGAGGTATACCTTGGGCCCTACGATCTCGACGTGCTTTAGGCTCCTGCCTACCCTTACCGTAGCTTTAGCCCTTACCAACCTCGCCCTCTTGATTACGTAGCCGCCTAGGGGCTCGCCTAGGCATACCCCGAGCGCTCTCTCTAGCGTGGACGGCGCTATTGTAGCGTTCACCGATGCTCGACTGCTGTTAGCGGAGAGGACTAGAGATCCGTTAACTGGCGCGATGCACCCCGAGGGTAGCTCGAGTAGCTCTATGTCCTTGAGCTTTACTACAGCTCCGGGAGGGTGCTCCTCTAGGGTTACGTCTAAGCATACGTTGAGGGGCGTTGAGTTCCAGAGGATGATCCCCGGATAGCGCACTCTGAGCTTGATCAGCGTCCCCAGGGCCCTAGCGGTTATCTCCTCGGTGTAGTATACGGTGTTCGAGATGTACGTGACCTTGGGCTGCGCGTTGGCGAGCGCTAGGCTCGCTAGGAGCAATAGCAGCTCGAGGAGTAGTAGGGCCCTTGCCTTCATCCTCACATACTCTTCTCGCTAAAATTATAAAAAGGCGCATTCTACTAGCTCGCCGCGCCCCTAGCTTCAAGCTTGCTTATCTTCTCGTCAAGCTTCTTAATCCTGACCGCTAGCCTTTGCCTCCTTCTCTCGAACTCCTCATCGCTTATAGTTCCTTCAGTTCTCATGGCTAGCAGTAGCCTGAGCTCGTCGAGTAGCCTATCCCTTTCGTTAATGAGTTCCTTGACGTCTAGCTCCCTTTCCTCCCTCCCCTTTAGCAGGCTGAATAGGACTATGAATCCTAGGAACAATAGCAGAAAGGCACCGAGTACCTCAATTGGACCTCTACCCCTTTTATCGCCCATCTTCCTAGAGAGAGGGGGAGGGAGGCCTTAAATGCTTACCCCGGGAGAGGGCCTAGGGCCTCCCCTCCTCTCCCTCCTCCTGAAGTAGGGTTTTACGAATAGGTAGTGCCTCTGCTCCTCCCTTAGCTCCTCGATTATCCTCTCGACGATTACCTTAACGGGGTCCACCTTGGTCCTAGCCCTTATGTCCTCGAAGGACTCGAAGGGCTTCCGCTTCCTCTCCTCCAGTATCCTCCACAGGGTCTTCTTGCCTATGCCGTGTAGGAGCTCTAGGCTGTGCATCTTAGTTGTGAGCGGCTGAGCCGTGTTGAAGAACTCGACGAAGAACTTCTCTCTCCTCTCAACGATCTTCCTGACTATTGCCGGGAGCTCAGCCTTCGCCGTGGCCGTTAGGTCATCGTAGGTGAGGCGGCGCACGACCCTTATTATCTGGGACTCTATGTACCCCCTCACGGGCACCCTATCCCCTATCTTCAGCTCTAGGCCGGGGGCTGGCCTAAGCTCCAGCAGCATGAAGTACCTCTCTCCTATTGCCTGCGCTATCGGCCCTCTACCCCCTCTATCGTACCCTAGCCCGTAGCCGTACGGTAGGTAGTCGAGCACGTAGGCGAACTCTTCGTACACCTTCTCGGAAGGGGGCCTCCTGCGCAGCGGCCTACCTACGTACTCCTCGTAGATCCTCTCCAGGCGCTCACTCTCCATACCTACCAACACACCTCACTGCCCTCTATACTTATCAAGAATGACGAGTATCTTCCTTAAATCCTCCTCTAGGTAGGTCTTCTTCATGAACGCTAGGATCGTCCGTATCTCATCTATCGTTTTCGGCATTATGTTAACTAGCTGTACCGCGACTTCGGGGGGTAGGTCCGCCTGCTCGATTAGCTCGTTTAGCAGCTTCTCGGCGGCCTCGGGGGATAGCTTAGAGAACTTCCTCGCGTAGTCTAGGGTTACCACCTCTATGCTGGATAGCTCCCTTCTTCGCTCTTCATCCTCCAACAGCTTCTTAAGCTCGGGTATCGATATTACCTTCTCGGATATCACCTTAGGCAAGCTTATACCACCGGCGCGGAAGATAGAAGCGAGTGTTTAAAATATGATTTACCATCGCTAGTAGCTAGTGCCCTCTAGGAGTCTAAGCGCCTCCCTACGCGCCCCCTCAACTAAGTTCTCGAACTCTCCCTCGCTAATCAGCCCAAACCTCGAAGCCATAGCCGCTTGCTCAACCGTAGATAGCAGCTGTCCAAGAGCCTCGGCCACCTCAGCTCTCAGGAAGGACTCTTTAAGCGGGATCTCAACGCCTAGGGCCCTCATGCCCCTAGCTACCGGTAAGGCTGGGACTAGGACCCCTAATCCTCGCGGCACGCGGGTGAAAGCCTCCTTAACTAGGGTGTAGGCTATCGGTAGGCGCCTGAGGTCCACCTCTGACGGGTACTTAGCTCTAAACTTGCCGAGGAACTTCACAGCTCTGGATACGTCGATGAGCCCATGCCCCTGCTCGTACCTGGTAGCGCCTAAGTCCACAGCCGTCCTAGTTAGCGCCGCGTAGATCAGGGGGTAGCGCTCCTCCCTCCTATATCCCTCTTTGCTACAAGCTTCAACGAGGATCGCTACTGCTCCGGAGACGTGGGGAGCTGCCATGCTCGTGCCCGCTAGGCTTACGTGGTAGTCGTCCACTATGAGCCCATCCAGAGCGCTCCTGCTAGCCTCGTCTAGGTGGGTTGATAGGCAGGATATTATCCCGCGCCTAGGGTCAAGCTCGCTTAGGTCGCCGCCAGGGGCTGTTAAAGAAGGCTTCACCTCCCCTAGGGCCCTAATCAGCTCCTCGGAGCCTCGAGAGCTGTACCTCGTTATCGCTCCTTCCTTGCTGCACGCCGCCACGGCGATTACGCCTGGAAACAGGGCCGGTATCGTCACGGTATTAGCTCCCAGCTCTCCGTAGTTCCCGGCCGCTGCTACGAATATCACCCCCTCGCGCACCTTCCCGACGATGTACCTACTCCACTTCTCGAATACCTTTAGGTAAGGCGTTACGAGGTGTAGGGGCGGGATCCCGAGGCTCATGTTAACTACGTCGGCCCCCGCCTCCTCGACTGCCCACATAACGGCGGCTATCACGTCGTCTAGGCTACCGCGCCCGCCCGCTCTTAGCGCCTTAGCGCACACTATCAGGGCCTTAGGGGCTACTCCCCTGTAGACCTCGCTCTGGCTGGCAACTATGCCCGCTACGTGCGTCCCATGTGTATCGTAGTCGATGGGCGGCTCGATTGTAAAGCTGGCCTTAGCCACCACCCTCCCGCGTAAGTCGGGGTGCTCGTAGTCAACGCCAGTATCCACTACCGCTACCCTTACCCCCGCGCCCACGTAGCCCAGCTCCCAGGCTTCAGGCGCCTTTACCATGGGGCAGGAGTCGACGAGCTGAGCCCTTACCTCAGGTACCGGCTCGACTCTCTGCACCCCTCGCACCTTCATGCCTTTCTCGAATTCTAGGAGGACGTCCTCGAACGCTAGCGCTGAGAAGCAGGCTAAGGGGCCGTAGACGTGTAGTGGCTCTATGCCCAATCTCTCAAGTTCGCGGGGATCTACGCCTAGCCCTTCGACCCTATCCTCCACTTTATCTGATCTCCTAGCTTCAAAGGTTAACAACACTTCATCAAGAGCTCTTTCTGCGTGGATAAATAGGCGCGTTAACCTAGACCTTTTCTCCAAAACCTTCACCTAGCGCCTCAACCTCGGGAACTGGCTCGACACACGTTACCTCGTCGCTGAGGAGGAGCCTTAGCAACCCCTTCCTATTAGCCTTGGCTGAGGCTACTTTAAGATTATAGAAGACGTGAAAGTAAACAACACCATCGACCTGCGGTGGGCTATCCCCCTCGAAATGGACGAAGACCTTCCTCTCCGATAGCTCGTCTAATACCCTATCGACGTCCTCGATGGATACCTTTAGCTTACGAGCCAAGATCTCTAGCTCCGAGCGGCTTACCTCGCTTTCCAGGTATACCACCCTTCTTTACTACTTCTAACCCCTTACATATCTGCTATGCGACAGAAGCCTTAATTAGGCTACTAGCATCAGAGGCTAGCCGAGGGGTGTAGGGAGATGAGGCACTCTAAGGGGTATCGAAATCGGTGCCGCAAGCTATTGAGGAAGAAGCCCAGGGAACGGGGGCTTAGAGGGCTGGGAAGGCTACTATACGAGTACAAGATCGGGGACCTAGTGCACATCGACATATCGCCTGATAGGATCGAGACAGCTCCCCACAGACGCTACCAGGGTAAAGTTGGACGTATAATCGAGATTCGTGGTAGAGCTTACGTGATAGCTATTAAGGTAGGCAATAAGGTTAAGAAGATAATAACGACAAAGGACCACATAGTACCGTTTAAGGGCGCCGCTAAGGCTAGCTAGCCTCTTCCACGGCAACTACGTCGAGCTCTATGTCCTCGACCTTCACGCCTAGGAAGTCGGAAAAGTTCGGCTGAGTTCTCCCCTCATCCCCGTGGATAAGCTCCTTAACGTAAAGCCCTCCCTGACACGTTATCGTGAACTCCACTACATCCTCGCCGATCTTTCTAGCCTTAACCGAGTACACAACCTTCCTCCGAACCCTATCCGCCCTTCTCCCTAAAACCCTTAGGGGAGTTCTCTGCCTAATAACCGCCCCCCTAAACTCCTCCTCAAGCGCCTTAAGCCTCTCCTCGCTTACTGGGTCCGAGAACTTAACCCTGGCAACGTAGGTCTTCTTGGCGAGCTCGGCAAGCGCCTTAATCCTAGAGACGTAGCTGCGATCAACCAGCCTTAACCCCTCGACCTCTATTAGCCCCCTTCCCCTCTCGTTTATCGCCCTCTCAAGCGCCTTTAGGTCCAGTGACCTACGCTTAGGGTTCTTAACCTCTACGACGAACGGCCTCCCAGTACCTAGGGTTCTAACGTCGACGTCCTCGCGCCCTGCGGCGTGGAACTTAGCTCCCGCCCCCGCAGCGGCCTCTACTATCGGCGGCGTGATTAGCTCCTCAATGGACGTGTCGTAGAGTACCCTATCCGAGTCCTTGTAGGGCCACGGGTTTTGGGGGAGCCCTCTAACCAGCTTCCTGTACCTGCCATATACAAAGAGAGGCTTGGACATCACCTCAACGCTGCCGTCGCGCAGGTCGATGATCGCCATCACGTCTGGGGACTCCTGGGAGTACTCCTTACCTAGCATCTCCTTAACCATCTTACCGACTTCTCGTGTAATTTCGCTTTTTATGGACTCGGCATCCTCTAGCCCTAGAAACGTCCATAGCTTTTCCTCCCTGACTACGAGGTCTAGCGGCAGCCTACACCCTAACACGAACGTGGTGAACTCGTACTCCGACAGCGCGGCTGCTACGCGATTAGCTAGTTCGTTAAGGCGGTCCATGAGCCCGCCGCATAGGTAGCAGGGTGCCCGCTTAACCTCGACCTTCAGCTTGTCCCTTAACAGCCTTATGGCCGGCTCAAACCCTGTTTCGGCTAGCGCGCGTACGAGCTCCTCATCCGCTAGCCCACGTTCGCTTCGGTAAGCGTCCATTACGAGCATGGTCTTTAGGGCTCTGCCTCTATCCCTGTTGCTTAAGCCGTAGCCTCTTAAGCCAAATAATCTGCCGAGGCACGCGTCGCACAGCCTGTATCTTTTAACCACTTCCCTGCACTTAATCAGCCAGTTCAAGACAGCCACACCTTATCCAGTACGATATTAGCTATAACTATAAGTGAATCAGTCCAATTCTGCCTAACCGACACCTTTACGGGCTCTAAGCTAAGGTCTCTAGCTAGGTCCTCGAACCCCCTCCACGTAGGCACTAGAGGTAGGTACAGGACTACCTCGCGGCAATGCCTAGCTACGTCCTCAAGCCACGTCCCCCGCTGGCTAACGTATAACCGCCTCCCCCTAATTCCCTTAAGCCAGCTATCCGCGCTGCTCTTAACGACCATGACGCCGCTATGTACGCTAGCTGGCCGCGTAACACCCCTACGAACCGCCCTTATGGCCTTCTTGAAAATGCCTGAAAGCGATCGCTCGTCAGGCCTAACTTGCCTAAGCTTAGAGGCTTGAAACCTTATAGACGCGCCCTCCCTCAAAAGGTGGAATACGAGGTCTGAATACGGCCTAAGCCCGTGCGAGATCATTAGAGCGGCCGACACACACCTACACGCTATGGGTAGCCAGTCGACGAACTCCTCTAAGCTCCTAGCAACCACAACGAACCTCCTCACTAGAAGTAGATCCCCCTCAGCTCCCTAATCCTCCTCTGCCTAAGGAGCCTCCTCATCATCTTCCGAGCCCTCTCATAGGCCTTTAACAGCGACCTTACGTCGCTAACAGTAGTCCCAGAACCTCTAGCTATCCTCACCATCCGGCTCCTGCTTATTATGCTCGGGTTAACTAGCTCCTCCGTCGTCATTGAGTTTAATATTGCAAGCCATTTATTTAGACTCTCCTCCCCCGCCCTCTCCAGCTCAGGACTTAAACTAACGCCTCCTGGAATTAACTCCAAGATCTTCCTCAGGGGGCCTAGCTTTCGGAGGCCCTCAAGCTGCTCCTTAAAGTCGAGAAGAGTGAACTTGCCAGTCTTTAACAGCTCAGCTCTCCTCCTATCGAGTAGCTCGGCAGCCCTTAACCTCTCGACGAGCGCTTTTAGGTCTCCCATTCCTAGGAGCCTCGATACGAAGGAAGGCGGGTCAAAGGGCTCTAGCTCATCAACCTTCTCTCCAACTCCGATAAAGGCTATTTTAGCTCCCGTCCTCACGACAGCTGCCAGTGCCCCACCCCCTCGCGCCGCTCCGTCGAGCTTAGTTACGATTATGTGACCGAGGGGCACAACCTTATGGAAGGCCTCGGCCTGGGACCCCGCCTGCTTCCCCATCGTGCCGTCTAGCACGAGCATTACCTCGTCCGGGTGTATCGCGTCGGCTATCTCCTTCATTTCCTCTAGAAGGCCCTTCTCCTCCTTATGCCTCCCAGCGGTGTCAACTATTATCACGTCCACCCCTTTAGCCTTGAAGGCCTCGACGCCCTCCTTCGCTAGCTCGACCGAGGACTTAGCTCCCTCGTAGCCGTAGAACTCCGCCCCTACGAGCTTCGCTAGCTGTCTAAGCTGATCAACAGCTCCGGGCCTATAATTATCGGCGCAGACCAGCGCTACCTTATACCCCCGTTTTCGGTAGAACAGCGCTAGCTTAGCGGCAGTCGTCGTCTTCCCCGAGCCCTGAATCCCCACCAAGAGGATTACGAAAGGCCTCCCCTTCCTAGGCCTAGGGATCTCCACCTTTTCGCCGCCAAGCATCCTAACCAGCTCCTCATATAGCGCCCGCAGTAGTAGGTCCTTCCTCGAGAAGCCGGGGGGAACCCTCTCCTGCTTAACCCTCTCCTCGATCCTCCTGCTAACCTCTAGGACTATGTCGGCGCTAACATCCGCCTTAAGGAGCTCCCTCTGAAGCCCCCTTATAAACTCCCTTATAACCCTCTCATCTACCAGCGTAGCGCCCTTTAGCTTAGCGACTAGCCGGGCTAATCCCTCCTTTAGGGATCGCATAGGCTCCCACTAGCTTAGAAACTGGGATAGAGGCCCCTTAATCACTATTCCCTGTCCCTGAACTATCTCGAACACGTACTTAGAAGGCTTAACGGGCGCCCACCTAGCCTTTCTAATATACATGACCCTTTCTAACCTCCCCCTAATCTCCTCGATCCCCAGCACTATAATTCCCGTGGCTAAGAACTCTTCAACTCCAAACCTGCTGAGCTGCTTACTGCCGGTGGGTATCTCGGAGGTCATTATCGTCGTTAGCGTCCCAACCCTCTCAATAGCGAAGACCATCTCCCGTAGGAACTCCCTAACGTAGAGCACGTCCTCCCGCTTACCCCCGTAGATTAGCGGGGCTATCGGGTCGATGACAAGCCTCTTAGCCCTAATCTTCTTCGCGGCATTGAGTATTGACTCGATAACATACTTCGGCTCTATCTTAGCTCTCTCGTCCTTCATGTATATCTTACTGAAATGCGTCCTCATGTCTAGGAATAAAAGCTTTCCTTGTTTAATTAACCCAGTTACATCCCACCCAAACCTCTTAAGCCCTCTAAGTAAATGGCTCGTCGGCTCATCTATCGCGATGTAGACTCCCGGTTCGCCATGAAGAGCCCCATATAAGAGGAACTGTATGGAGAAGATAGTCTTCCCACACCCAGTCTCCCCAGCTACGAGGTACGTCTTACCCCTTAGGAAGCCTCCACCTAAAAGCCTGTCCAGCTCCGGGATGCCCGTTGGCGCGTACTCGTCTAGGTTTACGCTCTCGACCGGTGGCGCGTACGAGGGGAACTGGGGAACCGGCTGCGTCATTGGCGAAGGCGGCGCTAGCTGGGGGATAGCTCGCTGCTGAGGAAGAACTGGCTGCACGGGTGTAGGCAGTGGCTGCGGAGCTATAGACTGAGTAACCGCCTGCCCGCTCCCCACGTATCCTCTAGGCTGGGACGCGGTCCTGACAGACGCTGTGGACGACGCCCTGTTCAGGTTATCGCCTTGGCAGGGTGGATTTAGTGGGTCTGCTACCTCTTTGCCGAGGTAGATACAGTACCTTCTACTTTTAATGTAGAATGCGCACGTGTTACAGCTCTTCCTCACGCTGACACCCTGCCCTAACTTGGCTCCTTACAGGTTCTAAGCTTTAGAACTCGACACGTATAAATAAGTATTGTGAGCAAAGCACCCCCTAAGTAGCCTATCTCCTTTAGAGAAGTGTTGTTAGAGAGAACGCCAAAAATCAAATTTCTGACACTTTCCATTAAGTTATTACTTCGAATATTTCCTTTTCCAGGTTAATCAACAATCATCGAATGATAAAACGACAGAAGCGAAAGCTAAGAGCCCACAGGGCCAGGGACTCTTACATCGCTATGGCGGGCCGGCCGGGATTTGAACCCGGGTCCTGCTAGCTCTTTCTCGTCTCGCTTATCCAAACCACTATTAGCTTTCCGCGAACCTCAGCCCTGTACCACCTAGCCTCAGAGCCCCTAAGCACTAGAGCCCTAGCCCTCCTACCCCTCCCAACTATCCTCGCCACCGTCATCCGCGCCACCTAGCTCTCGCTAGCCGCCCACGCTATCCTGCATCTTGGGCACGCGAACTCGACTAGGCAGCTGCTCTCGCCGCCTAGCAAGGCGTCGGTATGACTCCGGGTATACCCGGGGTCATACCCGTGGTATACCTTCGCTTATGTTAAATAATAAAGGTATACCGTGGGTATACCTGGGGTATGACTCTGGGTATACCGGTAAAACTTGACTTCAGGTATATGAAAAGCGATTTAAGGAAGTTCGATGAAATAATACTTGGCCCGGGTGCGGCCGCGAGAGAG
>CAZAZN010000052.1:0-11231 GCA_964489665.1 uncultured Thermofilaceae archaeon | reverse complement strand
GATGAGGGTCGAGGGGTGGAGGGTAGTTCACGTGAAGCTACCGAGGGAGCTATCGCCGTTGCTGATGGGGTTCGTCGAAGAGTGAAGGGAGAGGTGCTGGCGTTACCTCTACGGCGACTCGGTAGAGGGGAACTATATTTGGCGCTATATTCCTGAATGCGCTAAGGTGCTCGAGGAGAACGTTAACCAGTACATTAAGCAGATCAGGCGGGGCTTGAGGCCTAAGTGGCGCAGGGCTTCTAGTAGGTCGAGGACGCGGCCGCATTACCGCCTTTGGCCTATGCTTAGGATCGCCTTTTTCGAGGGCGGTAGGAGGGTTCACGGCTCTAACGATTCACCTGTGAGAGTCTACTTGGATAAGGGTGTTCTCAGGATAACGTTGCCGGTAGCCTTTGAGGAGGCACGGTACCTAGCGGAACAAGGCTGGGCCTTCGACGGCAGGGCCCTCGCTAGAAGGAGGTTTAGGCTAGTCAAGAGCCAGAAAAACGCCGTTATCGAGGTTAGGCTTCAGCTTTCAACTTTGAGGGAGCTTCGCCGTTTAATCGCCTTTAACTGTGAGTTCACCTGTCAGCTGGTATGTAAGAAGAGGCCTGCCATCCACATCATCGCTAAGAGGAAGGAGGTAGTGAAGGTGAAGCTTCCAGCGCTCGTCATTGGGTGCGACCTCAACTCTCGCTACGGGCTTGTGGTGCGCGGCTTCGAGGTTACGGAGGCTGATGCAAAGCTGGCGTATAGGAGGAGGTTTAGGCCACCTAATCACGGCTTCCGCCGCCGCTTAGCAGCGGAACTCCAGAGCATGGGGAAGTATAAGGAGGCTAACGCGGTTGGGAGGAGAGAGGGCGCGCTTAATAGAGCGTGGGAGAAAGGCATCATAGCCGAGTTGAGGAAAGTCGTTAGAAGCTATGTTGAGCGCGGTTATAGTGTAATCATAGCGATAGATGTGCCAGATGCTGACTCGCTTAGGAACAGCTCCCTCCAAGGAACGCTGCTCAGGGTCGTGAAGCGGCTAAGGTGGATGTGCGGGTTCGAAGGCTCGATATTCGTCGAAGTTAGGGTGAGCGGGAGAAAGTGCCCTCTATGCGGAGAAAAAGGCGTCGAGTACGAGCCCCGAAAATACCGGTGTAAAAAGTGCGGCATTAAGTGGCAGCGGGACAGCCTCGCAACGATACTCGCTGCGATCTCAAGCCTACAAAAGCTTAGCCTAGATGGAGCTGTCAAAACGCTAAAAGGGTGGCTTAGAGAGAAGGCTACTCGGCTAAAAGACCTATCGAGAATTTAACGCACAGTTGCCCCAGGCCCGTATGCGCTCTGGGGCCCCGCGAGCCCGGCGGGAGATCCCTCGAGGCTAGGCGATGAAGGCGTCCCCCTAAAGCCCCGGCAGGTTCCGGGGCAAGGGGTGACGCCGAGCAAGAAAACCCCGGAGGGGATGAGGGAAGGCGCCGGAGCCTAGGAGAGAAGGCTTGAGGGGGATTAGACCTTTTCTAAAGGATAGGTTTAAAGCGGCTTTAAGCTCGGCTAGCTCGATGGTGCGTATGGGCTTAAGGAGTCTTCTCGTCCTAGCGCTACTGGCGCTAGTGCTATCTCTCGTCGTCCCCTACGCCGCTGCCGCTCCCGCTAAGAAGCAGGTTAAGATAATCACGCCGCACTGGGAGGGGATAAGGTACGAGTACAAGCTAGCCTTCGAGAAGTGGTATAGGGAGAAGTACGGCGAGGAAGTGGAGGTCGTATTCGAGGCTCCTGGAGGGACCGGCGTATGCGTACGAGTTATCGAAGACTGGTTTAGCAAGCACGAGGAGAGCAATTGGGACATACTCTGGGGTGGCGGCGTAGACCCGTTCCTAAGGCTTAAGGAGAAGGGGCTCCTCATCAAGTTTAGCCCCGAGGAGGATCCGGAGTGGGCCGAGATGCTGTCTAAGGTGCCGAAGGGCATCGCCGGCATACCGATGTACGACCCGGAGTACTACTGGTTCGGCACCGCGCTCAGCGGCTTCGGCATAATATATAATAAAGCAGTTCTGAAGGCGGAGGGGCTTCCCGAGCCTAAGACCTGGGAGGACCTCGCGAAGCCCGAGCTTATGGGCTGGGTGGCTAGCGCCGATCCGAGGCGCAGCGGCAGCACGCACATGTGCTACGAGATAATCCTACAGGCCTACGGCTGGGAGAAGGGCTGGGAGATAATAACCCTAATCGGCGCCAACGTGAAGGACTTCCCAGAGCATAGCTCCGCCATACCGGAGATGGTTGCTACCGGCGAGGCGGCGTACGGCCTCGCCATAGACTTCTACGCGTGGGCCCAGATAGCTAAGGTTGGCGCGGAGAAGATAGGCTACGTAATGCCCGAGGGCTTAACAGTGATAAACCCCGACTCGATAGCCATACTTAAGAACCCGCCGAACCCGGAGCTCGCCAAGATATTCGTGAAGTTCGTGATGAGCAAGGCCGGGCAGAAACTCTGGATGCTGCCAGCTGGCAAGTACCCAGACGGGCCCCAGAAGTACACGCTAGGTAGGATGTGCGTACTGCCGGAGCTCTACGACGAGCTTAAGGATAGAAGCATCGTACCCGTGAATCCCTTCGAGGTCAAGAGCGTCTTGGAGTACGACCCGGCTAAGGGAGGTAAGAGGTGGAGCGTGGTAAACGACCTCTTCGGAGCGCTCATAATCGACACCCACGACGAGCTCGTAGCCGCCTGGAAGGCTATACAGGAGGCTAAGGGCAAGGTGCCAGACGACGTGCTGGCCAAGGCCTATAAGGAGCTAGTTAAGGTCCCGGTGTCGGAGGAGGAGGCCCTAGCCCTCGCCGAGAAGTGGGGAGACCAGGCCTTTAGGAACGAGAAAATCAGCGAGTGGAGGCAGTTCGCTGAGGCAAAGTACCAGAACGCGAGGAAGATAATAGCCGAAGCCCTCGGTAGGGCGGAGCAAGCTAAGCTCATGCAGACGATCGCTATTGCCGTCGTAGCTATTGTGGCTATCGCCGCCGTAGCCTTCTTCTTGATAAGGAAGAGAAAAACTAGGTAGCCCTACTCATTTTTCCCTTTTTCCAAGGCCTAGGCCCTGAATAGTTCGCCCATTCTCCTACCCATTATCCTGCTAGCTAAGACCATGCTTACGGCTACGACCACCATGAGGACTACCCCCATGGCGCTGGCAAGCTCCTGCCCCATCGTGAGGTGCGTCGATACCTCGTATATGGCCTTGGTCATGGGGAAGTACCTCTCCCTTAGCGCCAGCATTAGGCTCGTGCTAACCTCTATCATGCACTCGGAGAAGACTAGTACTCCTCCAGCAAGGATGTTAGCGGCTATTAGCGGCGCCGTAACGTCCCTTATCACCCTTAAGGGCCTAGCCCCTAGGCTTAGGGCTACCTCCTCTAGGGCCCTGTGGACTTGCTGAAGCCCCGCGTACACCGCCCTAACCATGTAGGGCAGCCTGCGCGTAGCGTAGGCTATTATCAGCAGGATCGTCGGGTCCCTGTAGGGGCTTAGTAGCTCGAGGTCTGCGAAGGAGGATAGGTAGCCGAATGCTATAGCTATGCCGGGTATGGCTAGGGGCCACATGGCTACGACGTCTAGGAGATCCCTCATCGCCTCTGGGAGGTCGCTCCTACCGCTAACGTAGGCTATCGAGACCCCTAGCACGGCCGCTAGCGCGGTCGCGATGGCCGAGTAGAAGAGGCTATTCCTAACCGCAGTTGAGGTTACCGGGTTCTCGAAGACCATGAGGTAGTTGTTTAGCGTTATGCGCTCGGGGAGCACCTGCATATACCACTCCTCGGATATGCTTAGGAGCACTATGGAGATGTGGGGTAGGGCCGCGAGGACTAGGATTAGCGATAGGTAGGCCACAGCTGCCGCCGCTAGTGGGCCTCTGAGCCTCGTTAGCCTAGCGGATACATGGCCCCTGCCCATCATCTCGTAGCTCCGCATGGCGACGTACCGCTTGATAGCGATGAAGACTAGGCTCGTTAATAGGAGGACGAAGACTGTTAGGGCGTAGCCCATCGGGTTAGCGTATATCTGCTGGGATAGCGAGAATATCTGTACGGATACCACCTTGTAGAAGTTAAACATTAACGGCGTGCCTAAGTCGGTAAACGACCACGTGAAGACTATAGCGGCGGCGGCCGCGACCCCTGGTAGCGAGAGGGGGAACGTTATCGCGATGAACTTCCTTAACCCCCTTATGCCCAGCGTCTCGGCGGACTCCTCTAAGGTTGGGTCGATGTTAGCTAGCGCTGCGGCTATGTTGAGGTAGGCTATGGGGTAGAGGTGTAGGACCTCCATGACTACTATCCCGAGGAGCCTGTTGCCGAACCAGTTGATCGGCCTGCTTATCAGCCCCAGTTGCATGAGAAGGGTGTTCACGGCTCCGTAGCGGGCGAATAGCCTTAGCATTCCTATAGCTCCTACGAAGGGCGGTACGACGAACGGTATTAGCAGCGCGGCTTGGAAGAAACCCCTTAGCGGGAACTCGCACCTAGATAGTAGCAGCGCGATCGTGTAGCCTAGAGCTATCGTGATGATCGTACTAAGCCCAGCGATGTAGAAGCTGTTAGCTACGCTCTCGAGGAGGAGGGGGTCCGAGAACATTATCTTGAAAAACTCAAGCGAGGGCTTACCGCCTACCGTAAAGGCCCTCACGAAGACGTAGCTTATCGGGTAAAGGAGGAAGGCCGCTAGGTAGCCGAAGAGGATTAGCCACGCTATGAGGCTACCAAGCCTCCTCAAGTTCACACCTCCTTAAATACCAGCACGTCGTCCGGGTCGAGCGATACGTAGACCTCGTCACCTGGTTTAAGCGCGGCCTCCTCCGACGATACCAGCACTTTAAGCAGCACGCCGTCCCCCTCTAGAAGGACCTCCTCGTACGGGCCGTAGAACATAACGGCCTTAACGCGTAGCTTAGCTAGTCCGCGCTTCCCGATCTTAACCCTCTCGGGCCTAAACCCGACCGTCACCTCCTCGCCCTCGCTGACCTGGCTAGCGCACCAGCCCCTTAGCCTGCCTATAGGCGTCTCCACTTCGACGTACTCCCCGACTGCTACCACGGCTCCCTTCAGGAAGTTTATCTCTCCTATGAAGTCGGCGACGAACTTTGTCCTAGGCCTGTTGTATATTTCCTCGGGCGTGCCGACCTGCTCTACGACGCCTATGCTCATGACTGCTATCCTATCGGCCATGCTCAGGGCCTCAGCCTGGTCGTGGGTCACGTACACCGTGGTTACCTTAAGCTCCCTCTGGAGCAGCTTAAGCTCCCTCCTCATCTGCACCCTTAGCTTGGCGTCGAGGTTGCTAAGCGGCTCATCGAGGAGAAGAACTTCCGGCTCGACTACTAGGGCCCTAGCGAGGGCGACCCTCTGCTGCTGGCCGCCCGAGAGCTGGTTTGGGTACTTATTCTCCATCCCCTCGAGCCTAACTAGCTTGAGCGCCCACTTAACCTTCCTATCCACCTCCCTCTTAGGGAGGCCCCTAACCTTCAGGCCATAGGCCACGTTATCGTATACGGTCATGTGCGGCCAGAGCGCGTAGTTCTGAAAGACCATGCCCACGTTCCTCTCGTAGGCTGGCACCCCGTTCATGAGGCGGTCTCCAAAGTACACCTCGCCCTCGTCAGGCTCGTATAGGCCAGCTATCACCCTGAGGAGCGTAGTCTTCCCACAGCCGCTGGGGCCTAGCACGAAAAAGAGCTCGCCGTCGTTTATGTCCAGGGTTATGCCCCTCAACGCCTCGAAGGACCCGAACCTCTTCTTAACGCCTTTAAGCCTTATCGACACCATGTACGTGCCCGGGCTTAAATGGGAGGCTCTATTTAAAGCTCGCCCCTAACGACGCCTATTTTCAAGTCAATACGGATTTATAGGGGTATTTAGAATACTTAGATCCTCGTGAGATATGGAGGGGTCGTGTTAGCGCTAATATTCGCTATGTTAGCCTTAGGCTCCGCTACTGGCGTTCAGAGGACTGTGTTATCCGTTTACTCTAGGGAACATGCTCCAACCCTGCTTATAGCGCTCCTCCCCGTCCTCTCCTTCGGGCTCTTTAAGAGCATAGCAGATCTCATGGGAGGGGTGCTGGCGGATAGGGCGGGGAGGAAGCTCGCGCTAGTCACGGGGGCCGCCCTCTACCTCGCCGGGGCCTCATTCCTAGCGTTCGGAGATGGGGTCTTGGGAGCCGCAGCCGGCAACGTGCTCATCGGGGCTGGCGAGGGGGTGTTCTACGTCTCGGCGATGGCGGCCCTCTCGGACATAATGGGCTCCCAGAAGGCCGCTAGGGCTATAGGGTGCGTCGAGGGGTTCGCGTACTTAGGCTACGGCTTAGGAGCGCTAGTGGCTGGGCTCCTGTGGGGGATGATCTCCTTGGACGCCCCGTTCGTATATGCCGTGATCTCGGCAGCGATGGCGCTGCTCATGCTCGTGGCGTGGGTCGGTGAGACTAAGCCCCTAATGGCTAGGGAGAGGAGGTTCGCGTTCGAGGAGAGGGAATATCACCTCTCCACCTGCCTTAAGAGGCCCGGGCTGGTCTCGGCCTATACCGCCGCTCACCTCTCTAAGCTAGCCGATACGTTGGTATGGGCGCTCGTACCCCTCCACTTCTGGAGCATGGGCTTCTCCCCCCTAGCTATAGGCGTCGTGGCGAGCTCCTACGTCATAGCGTGGGCCGCGTCCATGCCCCTCTGGGGCTTAATATCCGACAGGGTGGGTAGGAAGCCGCTCGTAGCGCTGGGCCTACTACTCACAGCTCCCTCACTGCTCATTCTATCCCAGACAAGGAATCTCGCTGCAGCCGTCCTGCTAATGGCCGCCCTAGGCCTGTGCTACGGTATGCAGTACCCAACGCTCCCGGCTATCGTCGTAGATCTAGTGCCGCTTAGGGCTAAGGCGGCCGCCCTAGGCCTTTACAGGGGCTTTAGGGATCTAGGCTACTTTACCGGAGCCATAGTGCTGGGCCTGTTAGCTGAGAGCTGGGGTACGCACGCGATGTTCGATTTAGTGGCGTTCGTAATGGCGCTAGCCGCTGTGCCCGTAGTGTCGCTCATAAGGGAGACTAGGCCTGCCTGGCCGTTCTTCGGGCTAGTGCTAGACCACGTCGCTAAGATTAGGGAGTGCATCGAGGTGCACGGCGACTTTCTCAGGAGCGTGTTCTCAGGGGATGTTAAGCGGGCCGAGCTAGCGGATCGTAGGATTAAGGCTTTGGAGCGAGCCGCCGACGGGCTTAAGCGCGTTGCGATGGCTAGGATATGGTCATCGCCATTACCCTTGTGGGATAGGATGGAGTTCGAGAAGCTGATAGAGATACTCGATAAGGCGGCTGGCGCCCTACTCGAGTGCGACGAGCGCCTACTGAGGGTGAGGGCCGAGAAGCTTAGCGAGGAGATTAAGGAGGGCTTCCTGGAGATGCACCGCGAGATCCTGCGCACGGCTAACGTGTTCGTGGAGAACTTAAAGGCCCTTAAGATATCACCAGTGTATGCACTCAAGCTCTCGGACGAGGTGGAGAGGGCTGAGACCAAGGTGGACGTTATAAGGCGCAGGCTCCTAGCAGCGCTTAGGCGGGAGCTAGAGGAGGGTAGGCTCGACTACCTCTCCGCAATAGACCTCAGGGACGCCGTCGACCTAATGGAGATGATAGCTGACGACCTCGAGGACGCTAGCGACATCGTGAGGATAGTCGCGTACAAACACTTCGCCTAGCCCGTTAAACCCTTTAATACTGGTTTGTGAGCTATGCTAACCGCCTATGAGCACGGCTAAGCTGGTTAGGGACCTGTTAAAGAGGAGGGGCGAGGAGGAGATACTGCTGGACGTGGTTAGGGCCTTAGCCGCCTTCCACGGAGTGTTGTGGGAGAGCGAGTTCACGATAGATATCGCTAAGGTTAGGGGCTTCTCCCTGTCCTACATACCTACTAGGAGGGACATCTCTAAGGCCATAGATAGGCTTGCCGAGATGGGGCTCGTCACGGTTGAGGAGAGGCCGAGAGGTAGCATGTTCTCGCCCAAAACCTACACGGATAGGCTCGTTAGGCTGAAGGACTTCCCGCTCGTTAGGTCGATACTATTCTCGGAGGACCCAATCTTCAGGGAATTTATGATCCGGAAGTTCGAGTCATTAAGGAGGGTATCCTCTCAGGAGTAGCTACTCGAACTCTATGGTCGCTGGAGGCTTGTTCGTGATGTCGTAGAGCACCCTGTTCACTCCCTCTACCTCGTTAACTATCCTAGACGCTATCCTCTCCAGCACGTCCCAAGGTAATTTGGCGAACTCCGCGGTCATGGCGTCCTCGCTCACAACGATCCTTAGGGCTATAACGTACTCGTATGTGCGCGAGTCGCCCATCACCCCCACGGACCTAACGGGCAGTAGCACAGGGAAGGCCTGCCAGAGCTCCTCGTACAGGCCCGCGCGCTTAAGCTCCTCCTCTACTATCCTAGACGCCTTCCTCACGATGCGGAGCTTCTCCTCGGTGACCTCGCCAACCACCCTGACAGCGAGACCAGGGCCTGGGAAGGGGTGCTGCCTTATGAGCTCCTCTGGGAGGTTTAGGGCGCGAGCTAACCTCCTAACCTCATCCTTGTAAAGGTCCTTTAGGGGCTCGAGCAGCTCTAGGCTCACCTGAATGGGGATGGCGACGTTATGGTGGCTCTTGATCCTATCAGCCCTCCTGCTGGCCTGCCCGCTCTCTATCCTATCGGGGTATATCGTGCCCTGGCCTAGATACCTGAACGGCCCATACCTCTCCTCAAGCCTCCTCCTAACCTCCTCGAAGACCTCGATGAACGTGCGGGATATCACCCTACGCTTCTCCTCGGGATCCACTACGCCCCTCAGCCTCTCTAGGAACCTCTTAGACGCGTCTACGAAGTGCACGTGCTTGAAGCCGAGCGATCGGAGCATCTTTAGGACCCGCTCTGGCTCGCCCTCCCTCAGCAGGCCGGTATCCACGAACACTAGGTGTATATTATCCTCGCCTACGACCTCCTTAATCACGTAGGCGGCGGTCGTCGAGTCCACGCCCCCGCTAACCGCCATTAAGACCTTACCGCCCCTGTAGGCGCGCCTAACGCCCTCGAAAATCGAGCTAACTAAGCCCTGAGTGCTCCAGTTCCTCTCTAGGCCAGCGATCTCGAATAGGAAGTTGCGCAGGATCCTCATCCCATGCTCGGTGTGCCTAACCTCCGGATGAAACTGAACCCCGTAGATGGGCTTCGACCTATGCCTAAAGGCCGCCACTCGCGAGTAGTCGGTTGAAGCTATCGCTACTACATCGCTCGGCACCTTCTCAACGTAGTCCCTATGGGACATCCAAACCCTCTGGGTGCTGGGCGTACCCTTGAAGAGTAGATCGCTCTCCAGGATCTTAAGCCAGCTTAGCCCGTACTCGCCCTTCTCGCCTCGCGCTACGACGCCCCCAAGGGCCTGGGCTAGGAGCTGGTGGCCGTAGCATATCCCTAGCACGGGGACCTCGCCGCTTAGGAGAAAGCTGAGGGTGTCATCCCGGAGCTTAGGCGCTCCCTCTTCGTACACGCTAGCGGGACCGCCCGAGAGTATGATAGCGCCCGGGTTAAGCGACCTGATCTGGCTAGCTGGCGCGTCGTGGGGCACTACCTCGCTGTATACTCCCAGCTCCCTAACCCTCCTAGCGATTAGGTGCGCGTACTGGGACCCGAAATCGAGGACTATAACCCTCTTCAACCCCGTCACCTAGCTGGGTACCTGTCGAGTGCCTCCTTAACTAGCTCCCTCACCACCCTCTCAACGTAGCTCCTGTCGACTCCCTGCACCGCTGCCTCCTCGACCACCGGCCTGCCCCTTACGAACACGTAGCTAGGCGACGCGCAGCCCTCAACCACCCTCTCGGGCGGCTCGTCGTAGGCTACGACGTCGCCCTCGAAGGAGACCCCATAGGCCCTATAGCCCCCAGTCCTAGCCGCTTCGAACAGCAGCCGCCTAGCCCTGGACCCGTGGATCCTTAAGGCGAGCCTATACTGGTTAACGACGCTACCGAGTAGTAGCGGCCAGTCGCTGCCGAGAGCCCGCACCTCGCTAACGTTAAGCTGCGTCCTCCCGTACAGCATTAGGTTAGACGATGGACAGTGAACTACTAAGACGCCGTGCTTAGAGTACTTCTCATCCTCCGTGCAGTGTACGCCGATCACTCTTACGCCATCCGACCCTAGGATCTTCAAAAGCTGTCGGAGCTCCCTTCGGCCTTCGGACAGGTGCATCGCGAACGGCAGCCCCATGCTCCGCGTGTAGCTGTAAGCCCTCCTAATAGACTCGGGGCTCGAGAAGCTTAGCGAGTGGACGAAGAGGCCGACCTGCGTGAGGCCGTCCCACGACCCGTTAAGCGCCTCGTAGAGCTCGATAACGTCCTCAACGCTGCTCCACCCCCTACGCTTCATGATAGTGGGTAAGAGGACGACTCTAGGCCTACGCCAGTCCGCGAAAACCGCCCTGAGGTTAGCCTTTAAGCTTCCGACCATCGCAATCAGCGTGACTCCGTCTAAGATCGACAGGAGCATGGTGGCCCTCGCCAGCCTACTAGCTAGGCCTACGTCCCGCCTAAGCGCGGCCTCATCGACTCGAAGCCGCCTACTGGAGAGCCACTCCTGGGCATCACGCCAGGGCCCGCCCTCACCGACGTCGACTACCTGCGGGTGCGCGTGGGCATCCGAGAAGCCCGGGCACATCACCGTTTCAAAGTAAGCGCTGCCGCTGCCTGGGAGCCTTAGCCTAACGTTCTCGCGTAGCGAACCGTCCGGCCCTATGAAGAAGCCAGCCTCTATCTCCACGGCCAATCGCCCTCTATTATGAGCCCGCGAGGCCTGCTCTCGGTGAGGCCATGCGGCGTTAGCCTGACGAACCTAGCCCTCTCCCTAAGCTGGTCTAGGTTGGCGGCGCCTACGTACCCCATGCCCTGCTTAAGCGCGTTTATGAGGTCTTCGACGACCCTAGCAACCGGGCCCCTGTACTTAACGAGCCCCTCAACCCCCTCGGGTACTCGCTTAAACTCGCCGTACCGCGTAGAGCCCGCCGCTAACGCGCTCCTAGACCCCATCCCCCTATACCTCTTATAGCGCTCTCCGCCGACCATCACCTCCTCCCCAGGGGCCTCGTCGGTGCCAGCTAGGAGGTAGCCTAGCATCACGGCGTCGGCCCCAACAGCTAGCGCCTTCACGACGTCGCCCGGGACTACGGCGTTAGCGTGGTCGCCGACGGGGGGATAGAGAAGCCC
>CAZAZN010000051.1:0-11412 GCA_964489665.1 uncultured Thermofilaceae archaeon | reverse complement strand
CAGTGGGGCACGCGCCGGAGAAGGCCCCGAGGAGGGGGAGGGGCTTAGGGTCAGGAAGTACAGCGAGCTTTCGGAGAGGGAGAGGGGCACTATTTATATTGCGGCATGGCTCCTTCACCGCCTCGGGGGTCTTGGCCCTCGCAGGATTAGGAAAATTCTATTACTGCTTTACGGCGTGATCGTGCCGAGACATACTCTCTGTAGCTGGCTCTACAAAGGTAAGAGACCGAAATTCAAGCTTAGCACCTTCGAGAAAGCACTATTCTATCACATCGCCTATAGGATGGCCTTAGAACTCAAACAGAGACACACTGACTGGGGACATGTGCGCATAGCTAGCGAGCTAAGCAGGCTCCTGCCCGTGCACGTTCCACCGATGACCGTCTACTTCTGGATAACGGGAAGGTCCAAGCCTAACGTCACCCCCGTTAACCTAGAGGAGGTTGAGGCCATCGCCTACTGCTGCGGAGTTCTAGTCGGGGATTATAGGCGAAGTAGCGGAGGGCTAGGGAATAAGGATAGAAAGTTCACCGAATATTTCGCAGAGATGTACTGGAGAGTAACCGGTATTAAACCGAATGTAGGTACCTTAGCAGACGGCTTTTACGAGACGTTTGAAAGCGGTGGATGGCTGAGAGCGCTATGGAAGACCGAATTGTGGAAGGTCTTCGCCTACCTCGCTCCCCGCGAGTTTCTGAAGGGACTCGCGGACTCCGAAGGATGCGTAAGCCCTAACCTCAACCACGAGGAACGCGTACTAAACAGCGTGGCTATCGAACTCGTTACCAGCGATCCCGAAGTCAAGAGGATAGCGAAGCTACTCCTCGAGCAGATGGGCTTTAGCATAAGCGAGATATTCTACGAGGGCGAGGTAAGGGAGATAGATGGTAGGGTTGTGCGTTTTAAAGGACGCTGGAAGCTGTATATCCATGGCTGGGATCAAGCGAGAAGATTCGCCGAAATCAACTTCAGGGTTAGCTATAGGCATGAAAGGCTTGAAGACCTACTAAGGCTAGAGCCGCTGAAGCCAGCAGAGAGGTACGAGTGGTGGGTAAAACACTACGAGAAAGTGAACGGGAAGTGGGTTAAAAGGAAGTAGCTACAAGCCCTAAACTCAGCCCCTCCCCCATCCCCCTTCCTTCTAAAATCCTCAACTTAAAGGAGGCTATTGGATAGAATTACAAGGAAATTTGTAGATTTGGCGGGCCGGCCGGGATTTGAACCCGGGTCAGGTAAGCCCGGGCTTGCGCCCGGGCCTTGTCCTGCGGGTTAAAAGCCCGCCGCTCTGAGCCGCCATACAGGCGCCTTCCCGGCTGAGCTACCGGCCCCTTCTATGGAGGGGGGTAAGGGCTTTTAAAAGCTTCTTAGCGTTAGCGAGTGATCATAGGACGCTTAACACAGGCGGGGGTGTGAGCGGTTAGTGATCACAGAGAGATTTGAGGAGATTAACGTTGTGAAGAAGCGGGGTAGGCCGGGGGACCTTAGGGTAGCTCTCCTCTACCCCTCAATCTATAGGGTCGCTGCCCTCTCCCTATCGTTTCAGATGATTTACTATTACGTTAACAGGCTGGAAGGGTTCGTGTGTGAGCGGTTCGTGTTGTCGAGGCTTAGGGGGGATGAACCACCTCTTAGGAGCTTGGAGCGGGGCTCCCCTCTTTCGGCGTTCGACGTCGTACTGATCTCCGTTCACTACGAGCCGGACTTCGTTAACGTGGTCAGAGCGCTTATCGCTTCGGGCATTGAGCCACTATCTGAGAGGAGGAACAAACCGCTAGTCGTGGCGGGAGGTCCGCCCATAATGGCTAATCCTGAACCCTTACTTCCTTTCCTCGACGTAGCAGTAGTTGGGGAGATAGAGGCCGCCCTACCCTACCTAGTGGAGAGGATGCTTGAGCTAGGCGCTGACAAACGTCGACTCATAGACGAATTACCGCCGGAGAGGGGCTTCTACACGCTGAATACGGAAGGGGAGGTCGTAGCCGCTATATCGAGGGACCTACCCATCGAGTTCCACCCTATAGCGCAGTTTCAGCCTGCTAGGGGGTGGGAGAGGACGACGATGATAGAGGTGATGCGAGGGTGTTGGAGGGGGTGTAGGTTCTGCCTTGAAGGGCATTTATTCCTCCCTAAGAGGGATAGGCCCCGTAGCCAGGTCCTAAGGATAGCGCTTGAGGGCTCGAAGCTCAACGCCACTAAGAAGGTAACGCTATACTCGCTCTCCTACTTCGACCATCGCGATGCCGAGCGGATCCTCGCAGACTTAACTAACGAGGGGCTTGCCGTCTCGATACCCTCCCTAAGGCTTGAGACGCTAGATGAGGACAAGCTCTCCCTGATAGTAAGAGGTGGGCAGAAAACGCTCACCCTCGCCCCCGAGACGTCCTCTGAGACTTTAGCTAGGGCTCTGGGCAAGCCCCTCCTCAGGGATAAGTTGCTAGAGGTGGCGGCAACCGCTAAGCGCGTCGGCTTCAAGGGGCTGAAGCTGTACTTCATGGTAGGTCTTCCCGGAGAGAGGGATGAAGACGCGGAGGGCGTGGGAAGACTTGTACTAAGCATATCTAGGGCCTCAGGGTTCAGGGGGGAGAGGGAGCTTAAGGTAACACTTAGCCCCTTTGTTCCTAAAGCCCAAACGCCGATGCAGTGGCTACCCGCTCCGGATAGGAGCGTCGTTGAGCGCAGGATAGAGCTCATTAAGAGAATGCTCGGAGGAATCGCAGACGTTAGAGTATACGATCCAAGGTGGGCTACGATACAGGCGGTAATAAGTAGGGGGGATAGAGAGCTTCACAAGCTCCTCTTAGCGTGGGCGAGGGCGGGAGGAGGCCTGGGTGGATGGCGGCGCGCTTTAAAGCTCTCCCAAATAGACCCTAGAAAGTACTTATCCCCCATCCCACTCGACGCAGAGCTACCTTGGTCTAGGATCAGGCTGTTAGCATCTAAGGGGCTTAGAGCTCGCTGCGAAGAGTACTGCACGTTAGCGAGAACCCAGCTTCTCCTCTAGGAGGAGGGCTAGGTCCTCACACACGTTAGCTAGCAGCATGAGGTCCTCCCTCGAGAGCTTCTTCAAGATCTTCCTCACTCGCTTCTCAGTAGGCTTATCCAGCGACGGCGAGTGCCTAAGGGCCTTTAGCACGGCCTCTACCAGCTCCTCTACCTCGCTACCTGCCGTCGGGAATCCTCTTAAGGCCAAGGGAGATGATCCTTTTGGGCGATGATCGACCTTCAGTGGACCGAAGGGTGAGGAGTACCCGGCAAGGGTGATGCCCCCTAGCGCCAACGCGGAGGCAGATTAGCCTCATCTCAAACAGACGATGAGCTTATGTTTAGGCAGTAGGCAAACCTAAGCGAGGAAGAGGGGGTCGAATGCCTGCAGGAAGTGTTGTTGAAGTACACGATCTTACAAAGTCATTTGGTGATGTGAAGGCTGTTGATGGAGTCTCGTTTAGTGTAAGGAAAGGGGAGATATACGGTCTCTTGGGGCCTAATGGCGCTGGTAAGACTACGACTATCCGCATGACTATAGGCATAATCACGCCAGATAGGGGCGAGGCATATATTATGGGATATAATGTCCATAAAGAGCCTGTCAAGGCTAGAAGCTTCATAGGAGTTGTTCCTGAAATATCAAACCCCTACGTAGATCTCACAGTTTGGGAGAATCTCATGCTGATCGGAAAGATATACTGTATTCCTAAGAAAATTAGGATAAAGCGTGCTAAAAATCTTCTAAAGATGTTTAAAATATATGAAGCTCGTAACCGTAAAGCTAAGGTTCTCTCCAAAGGTACGCGAAGAAGGTTGTTGCTGGCAATGGCCCTTATGAACGACCCAGATATATTATTCCTAGACGAACCGACATCCGGATTAGATGTAATGAGTGCTAGAATGATAAGATCGCTTCTCTTAAAGTTAAAGGCACAGGGGAAAACCATTATTTTAACCACACATAACATTGATGAAGCAGGCATGCTTTGTGATAGAGTAGCTATAATGAATAGGGGTAAAATAATCGCAAAGGGTACTCCTGAAGAATTGAAAATAAGATACGGGAAGTATGTTCGTATCTCACTTTGCTTCGACAGGGAGGTCGATGTCAAGCTCATTAGAAAATGCTTCAGTTCTTCTCATGAAGTTATAGTTCAAGGAAGGCGATTAGCAATAATATGTAGATCAAAGGACTTGAGAGACGTACTCGAACAGATAGTGCAGATTACTAAAGAATTTAGTTTAAACATAGAGGAGCTTCGAGCATCAGGATTGAACTTTGAAGACATATTTGTAAGGTTAGTGGAGGGTTTAGAATGAGACTCGAGGAAATTAAACAATCCCTGTATAGGGTATGGGTGTTGTGCCTTAAAGATATGAAATTATATTATTTCAAGGGACCCACGATCGTCACGGGGATTCTCATGCCCTTATTCGTATGGCTTGCATTCACAGTCGGTAGAGGATTCTCGTTTACCGAGGATCTACCAGCGCTCATAACACTAGCTTCCTTTTTTGTTTCATCATCTATTACGCCTATAGTAATGCCGTGGGAGGCAAGGCAGAAGAGCTTAGAAATGCTCTTAAGTAAACCAGTAACTGTATACACTATATTGCTTGGTACCGCACTAGCATCATCGCTGTTCGGTACTTTCATCTCGTTTACCTTAGTGACCGTCGGCCTGCTCCTGAATGTCGTACCTTGCGATTTAATCTCATTAGCTCTGGGAATAGCGGTATCCTCACTATGCCACTCATTCATGGGGCTAGTGTTCTCGGCAATACCCTCCGATGTACCAGCAGACGCGGTTATGCTGTCGAGTGCTGTTAGGTTGCCATTAGTATTTGTAAGCGGAATATTTGTACCTATACAGAGCTTACCTTACTACGTTAAGCCCATTGCCTTCATTTCGCCATTAACTTACTTCTCAGATTTAATCAAAAAAGCCTATGGACGCCGCTCGCTTCTCCCCCAATCCATTGATGTGATCGCCCTCTTTCTCTTAACGATCACATTTGCGGTGTTAGCACTAGCTACTAACAAAAGAACTTTAATGAGGCGATTATAGCTCATTATCTCATCAACCCTCTAAGTATTTTATAGGTATAAGAGAAGGGACGAGGGGTTGAGCTCTACGAGCTTATTGCCCTGAGATAGCGCTTCACGTGAGCCTTAGGTACGGCCATATGCGCCCTATGAGGCTAGTGTAGCATATCCTTAGTTCCTGTGAGACATGAACTTTCTGTGCCATACCTCACTAAACTAGCTATTAAGGTGATTGTATCCCTCGACTCCTCAGAAGAGTTAGAATTTAAGATAGCCGAGCATTTTCAAGAGACGCCCTGCTTCGCGTTAATAAAGCTTGAGGGAGGTGCACGCAGAGCTCTTCTAAAGCGAGGCGTTGGAACAATCTCTCGGAAGCCTATGCGGCCTAGATCAGGGTAGACTAGATGGCTATAAAAGGGCGGCATCGACGTTAAGACCCTGACCTTGCTAGGGAAAGCGGAATTAAAGTAAGTGTTAAAAGATTAAGGAGAGTAAACTAAGGGATCTCGTAAAAAGCGCTGTGACAGGGATATTGGGGGAGGCGCTAAATATCATCCTCAAAATTTCTCCGAGAAAAGGAGAAAATTGCTCATAATCCACGAGTAAAGTATTACTTACATATAGGCTGCTGGGCTTTCTTCTGTAGAGTGTTCTGCGGAGCCAACAATCTCTTAATTGTTTTCGAGAAATGTAAGTATGCTATAGCTAATACTGGCTGAACGGCGGGAATTAGTGCAGGAGCTAACGCTGCAGCAGGGCCGAAGCCGCAGGTGGCCATGGCTGCTGCAACACTCTGATTCTTCGTAATCGTGAGGAACATGATAGCCTGGTGCTCCCTGTACCCGATTTTAAGAAATCTACTAGTCATTAAGCCTATGAGCACCGTGACAAGGACCACAGCAGAGTATGCTCCCGCAATCTCTAACGCGCTATGAGGCTTCCTTACAATCAATATCGCTTTTCTTGAGATTAAGACAAAGATGAGGGTGAGCATCATCAGCACCGTAGCGGCTGAAAGATAAGGTTTAAGCTCTCCGCTTATGAACGAGACCCCCCTTCGCCTAATCAGGTAGCGCCGCACTAGTTGGCCTACGAGCAGAGGCACAGCTAGCACGGCTAGTACAGGCTTCACGAACTCCACTATCGATACACTTAGAGTCATCATAGAGGCGTAAACGTAGAGATAAGCCGGGATCAAGACAATGCCTAGGACAACTAACGTGAAGACGTTAGCTGTCGCGAGCTCTAGGTTTCCCTCGGCTAACATTACGTAGCCGAGGGAAGCCGCAGAAGCTGGGGCGGTGTTGGCCACTAGGAAACCTAGCTTAATTTCCGGGCTCGATATCAAGGACGATAGGAGGTAAGCCAGTAGGGGGGATAAGGCGTAGGCATAAAATACCACGATGAGAACATGTTTGAACTGCTTCAGGGTAGGCCCCAGTCTCTCCCCTCGTAGGAGGATCATCGAAGGGAATATGGTTGCTGCCGCGAGCACCATCACAACGCCCTTAAAGGTGCTTGGGGGGACCTTGGTAACTGTCGGAGCTGATGAGCCTACTATCACGGCGACTAGGGCGGTCACCATAGTAAGCAATAACATGTACCTCCTAAGGCTTTCAGCCAACTTCTTAGCGAGATCCATAGTCTCACCACAGCGTCTAAGGGTGACGGGCTATAAACTTTACTGACCGGTCAGATTGGCCATATAGTCAAGAAGATTGAAATCCTCTAGACCTAGATTATAATCGGATGAAGGGGCGGAGCAATGTTAGGGAGAGGATAGTGGAGGCAGCCATGCGCGTGTTCGCGGAGAAGGGCTTCTTTAATGCTACGATTGACCAAGTGGCTAAGGCAGCTGGCGTCTCGAAGGGCTTAGTTTTTTGGTACTTCAGGAGCAAGGACGAGCTTATAAAGGAGGTGGCAAAGCGTAGCTTGCCTTTAGATGTGATATCTAGATGCCTGTATAGCGGCCTTAAAGGCAAGCAGCTGTTAAAGCGGATAGCAGAGGAGTATATGAGGAAGTACTCATGTGACACAAATAAAAACCTCCTCTTCCAAGCTCTATCGATAAAATCCATGTACCCAGTAATAGAGAGGGAGATCTCTGAGGTCTGCAACACTCTCTTAAATAGAGTTGCCGAAAAGGTATATGGTAGCTTAGACCTCGATAAAAGAGTGAGAGTGAAGGTTTTCTTTGGTGCGCTGCTATGCTATGCTCTGAGCGGCGTTAAAGAAACGGACATAGATACAAACACCTACATTTCCAAGGTCATAGAGATCGTGATGTGATACTAGGACAGACAACTCCCCGCGTTGAGGTAGGCGAGAGAGCGTTCTGTAGAGCAATTAGGACCGTCCTACTCATCAGCACCTGTTACAATGCTATTTATAGGCTCCGAAAAATAGGAAGCCTATATTCGCATCGAGCATTACCGTCATAACCTCTCCCTCATTGCCCAGCACTAAGCTAAGGAGTGACAGATTCTCAATAAATGGGTCAAGCTTTAGGTCGTATCACACACCTTCTCCTAGGTTATCTAGGTTATCAGCACTCCGATCTTCTTAGACTTCCACTATAATCCCTCTAGTCAATGGCCTACACCTGAGTATGTACATAGATGCGTGAGCAGATACTACATTACATAACATAGGTGTTATTATCCTGAGTAGGGCAGTTTAACGAGGTATATACATGTTATAAAGTTCTCCTAAGCGGTATGTACGTTATCTTCTTTCATCCCCTATATAAAAACTGGCGTGGCTCGTCGTTAAACAGTGGCTTGATATGGCTTGTTATTAGCCTCTTACAATGCTGGTAAAACATCTCTAGCTAAAGCCTTCTACAACTCTTTGGTGATGGAGAAAACGAAAATAATGAATGGAAAATAGTTTATAGAGATGATTAATTAAAAGTTCTTCATACTAACAAGGCATACTCTGTTTGATATTTTCTCATTATTCATACCATATCCCTCATGAAGGATGGAGAGAAAAGTTCCAAAATAGCGTGTTTCTAAAACTTTATAAAATAATCTTAACTATTAGTATTTTTTAAAGTAGTATTTTAAAGACCGCAATTAAAGCTAGAGTCATGATAAGTATTGAAAGACTTAGCTCTAACCATTTAGGTTTAGTTTTAAGAGAGATTTTACCTCCTATTCTCGCACCTAACATGGATCCAATTATTGTAAAGACAGCCGGTAACCAAATAATATTACCACGATACCAGTAAATAATTATAGCTGTAGTGGCTGTAAATATTGTTGCAAAAAGCGATGTGGCTATAGCCTGATGAATGCTGAGTTTCATCATTCTTAAAAATGGTGGAAATAAAGACCCTCCACTTCCTCCTCTCATCCCAGTAATTAGATTTAGTACGAAAGCACCAAGTATTATTGATAACGGATTAGGATTAATTTTCTTGTATATTCTTGGAGCTAATTTATAAAGATGCATTCCAAATATCGTTATAGTGGAACTAATTAGAAAAAGAATTGCTAAGACTAACTTAGAAACTAATCCTACTAGTAATGCACCAATTAAAGATCCTAAACAACCACCTATAATGATATATAGACCAGTTTTAACATCTATATTTTTCCTATGAGTAAATGCTCCAACTATTGAAGAAAAGGGAATAACGAGTAGGTTTATAGCAAAGGCATTTAATGGGGAGAGGCCGGCGAGTATTAGTAGAGGAATTCTTATAGAACCTCCTCCTATACCAAACATGCCGCTCATAAATCCTGCTATAAGACCGGCAAGTAGACAATTAATTGACATAATGTCCATTTTATTCACCCCTGTAACTGCATTAGTATTTCGTGATAATGCACATAAATATGTTTCTTTATTATGTTTTCTCAATATAAATAATAGTTAGAATTCCATTAATAAGCTAGAATTTTATGAAAGTATTCATTCTCATGGTACTTTAGTACTAAATTATAAGTACTTAGGAGAAGTTTAGTATTTAATTAGAAGCTAAATAGATAAAAATGCTTAAATAGATAAAAAAAGCTCATATTGCTATTCTTACTGATTGTTAAGGGATATTCAAGATCTCTCTTTTCCATTAATTAATAATGTTAATAGTGTTCTGGTTGTGATCTGATCTTCACAGCATCATCGTCAAAGATCAGTGACCGAAACTCCTTAATCTATCGAACAGAGATGTTCTATCCTTAAAAGGTATGCAAAAGACTGACAGATTCGTTGGGGGGTGGAGACGCCTAAGCATTCAGCAGAGTCAAAATCAATCCCTAGGAATTGATATAAACCTATCAAGTCGCGGTTAATATCCATTAGCTAGTCTAATCCTTTTTCCTTCTGAAAGCTCGACCCCAAGCTTTCTGTACAGCTCCTCCACTATCTTATCTAACATAGACAAATCCTTAGATCCTATGGTAAGAATAAGAAGCAACAAATATATACCGTAAACTTTTAATAAAGCGGCTCAGGGTATTCCTAGGATCCTCTTCGTCGTTCAGGCATTAGGAAATTTATCAGCACTCAAGATCTTCCACATGGTTTTCGTTCGGCCCTGCCTGGCTCATCACTCAAGCTAGCCCTTTACTCGCTGAATCTTATGTCTTCCCATTATCTCCCAGACCTCGACTTCTACTCCGGGCTCTAGCCTAGACTTTATCTCCTCTTCCTGTGGTTCAGGAGCCTCGAAGGTCGAGTAGTCCTCTAGGCTCATTAGCTGCACGAAGCCTCCGCTTACGTCGAGCACCTGGGCGGTAAACTTCCTCACTACGGGGACTTCGACCTTAGCGCTCGTCGGCACGACCATCGTCCTCTTCACGCCGTCGAATATCCCTATACCCACGATCCTGGCTTTGGCGGAGCCGTGCTTACCCGTCTTAGACTTCTCTATCTCAACGACCTTGCAGGGCTCGCCGTCGATGACGACGAAGGAGCCGACCTTTAAGCTGCCAGCTTCCTGCGGCTTAGTGGACAAGATACCACCCGGGATATCTTACCCTAGGCTGCTTTAAGAAGGTTAGGCTTTAGGCCTCTTAAGGAGCGCTATGAAGAACCCTGGAGCGTCGTGAACGTCGGGCTCAAACCTCTGAACACAGCTGGCCTCTACTCCCCCAACCTTAAAGCCGCGCGACCCAAGCAGGTACCTCTGCTTAACGAGCCTTAGGCCGAGTTTCTCTACAGCCCAGGCGATGTTAACTTCGTTTTCCTCCAAGGTTAGGGTACACGTCGTGTATAGCACTAGGCCCCCCGGCCTAACCACCTTAGCTGCTACCCTGAGGAACTGCCTCTGGTAGTTAGATAACGACTTAAAGTCGCCTTCACCCCTCTCGTAGTACAGCTTTGGCCTAACGCCCATCGCGCTACACGGAGGGTCTAGTATCACCGCGTCGAAATCTCCAAAGCCCATTAGGTCCAGGTACCTGGAATCTGCGAGCACGGGTTTTACTATCGAGGTTCCCAGCCTCGCTACGTTTTCCCTTAACCTCTCAAGCCTCCTAGGCGACCTATCGACCGCGACCACTTCACCGTCGTTACGCATGAGCTGGGCTGCGTGAGTAGCCTTGCCGCCCGGCGCTGCACACATGTCAAGCACCCTCCACCCCGGCTTAGGGGATAACACGTGTACTGAGAGGATCGAGGGGAGGGATTGATCGTAGATGAGGCCCCTCTCGTAGAGGTCTAGCGATCGAACACTGGGCACCTTGTAGACGGATTCCGTTACCTTCACGGCGAGGCCTCTACCCCTAGCTTCCATCTCCTCCCCATCCATAACGGCTACGCCAGCCGCTACGACGTGACCCTTAGGGCTGAGTATTACCACCTCATCCCCAGCTTTAACGCCCTCAGCCCTGAGGACTCCAGGAGCATAGAGGTCCGCCCCCATGTACACTGCCTCCGCAGCCGCCTTATCGACGTACACAGGCTTCCTGCCCCTAACCTCCACCTTATAAGGGCCCTGAACTGGGATGCGGACGGCGTCTGGAAGCTCGTCGTAGGGCTCAGCGTTTAGCCCCTCCTCTCTAAGCTCACTTAAAACCTCCTCCCTAGAGGCCTTCAGGGTGTTAACCCTCAGGAAATGCCACCTTCCAGGACTCCTCAACGCGGATATTATGGCCCTAGCTCTCCTCATTCCGTAGACGTCCACTAACCGCTTAACAGCCGCTACCGTCCAGCAAAATTCAAGGGCAAGCGCCTCGTACGAGGACATTTTAAACCCCTAGCAAGTGGCGGGCCCGCCGGGACTCGAACCCGGGTCCTGCGGCTATCCTCTCTCAGGAGTAGAAGGCCGCCGCCATTTCCAGGCTAGGCTTCCCGCCCCCTTGCTAGGGGGTCACGGGCCCTCCGGGCGGGCCCATGGTAGCCTATGCTAAAGGGCTCAAAAGGTTTAGGGG
>CAZAZN010000050.1:0-11643 GCA_964489665.1 uncultured Thermofilaceae archaeon | reverse complement strand
TTTGTTATTTTTTATCATAAATATGTATATCTTATATTATTTAAGACTATTTAAGACATTTACTAATATTCGGGAAATAATTATATATATTCGGTTATGAGCTCAACAATTCATAGCAGCGGTTCTTTACGCGCTAGTATTGAATAGCCGTTATTGAGATAAGCTTATAAACCATATAGACACCCATCGCAAAGGGGTGAAGCAATTGACGCGAACGGAAACAATACTGCTGGCCTGCCTTATTGTCCTAGTGATAATCTTCGGCGGCGTCTACGCATCATTAACCTCGTCGATAAACGCCCTCTCGAAGTCAATCTCTGAGCTGTCCTCTAAGGTGGACGAGCTATCCGGTAAGGTTAACACTTTAACAGGAGAAGTCAGAAAGCTTCCAGAAGCCATTAGGGGCGTAGTGCCGCCTCCTACTCCCCCAACTCCTCCTACTCCTCCAGCCCCTCCGGCTAAGTTAGGTGAATTCCACTTCGCGTGCGGATGGCCTAAGCCACCGGCTTACCACGGTAACCCGTTCGGTCCGGGAGGAGTAGGAGGAGCTTATTGGTTCATCTATGAGCCATTAGCCTACTATATACCCGCCAATATGACCTTTATAAAGGCGCTTGCTGAAAGCTGGGAGACTAAAGATACTAGCCTTGTCGTCCACCTTAGGAAAGATGCGTACTGGCATGATGGGAAGCCCGTAACCAGCAAGGATGTTAAGACCACCTGGGCACTGGTTGGCGCCGTGTGGGCTAGGAGAACTTGGCAGTTTATTAAAAGCATCGAGACACCTGATGACTATACCGTCATATTCCACTTAACCATAAAACCCTCTCCGCTACTGCAAGTAATGCTACTCACTCAGCCTATATTAGCGCCCGATCACATCTTTGGAAAGTTCACTGATAGGGCTTTAGAGGTAATTGAGCTAGCTAAGAAGGTATGGGCCCTTCAGGCAGCTGGTAAGGAGGTTCCAGAAGACCTTATGACCGAGTACAAGGACAAGAGAACTGCCCTTACTAAGGATGTTAGGGAAATTAAGCCTGGACTACCGGTAGGGAATGGAGCCTTTAAAGTCGTTAAGGTTACTGAGACTGAGATGCTGCTTGAGAAGTTTGATAAGCACTACCTAGCCAACAAGATAATGTTCGGCAAGATAAGGGCCTATTACTGGACCGCAAATGAGGTTGTTTGGAGCTACTTAATGGCGGGTAAGATCGACTGCGCTCATCCAGCTACCCCACCAGACGTAGTCAAGCAGATACTAGCCACTGAGCCTAGGATGCACCATATACTAGTCACTGACCTGTCTCAGTTCGCCATAGCTTTTAACTTACGCATAAAGCCGTTCAGTGACATCAACTTCAGGAAGGCCATAGCCTATGCCGTAAATAGGGTTAAGATGAGGGAGGTGGGCTACTTCTGGGCCCTTGACACGCCATACGCGCACGGCGTGCTCCCGTCTATGCAGAGCATATGGCTACCTGAGGACGTGCTAGCTAAGTTCACTAAGTACGAGTACGATCCGAAGAAGGCCGAGGAGATACTGAGGGCCGCTGGTTATAAGAAGGGTCCAGACGGATACTGGAGGACTCCTGAGGGCGAGGTAATAGAGCTCGAGGTCACGTGTCCAGCTGGCTACTCAGACTGGGTGCTGGCGCTCGACGAGCTAGTGAGGCAGCTAAACGAGTTCGGAATCAAGGCTGAGGCTCGACCAATACCTAACCCAACCTTCTGGCCGACCGCCCACTCCGGTAAGCTAGGGATGCACCTGAACTGGTTCTGCGGCTGGGCTGGCACGGGCGATCCGTACACTGGCTACTACGACCTATTCTTCGGTGACAGGTCTAAAGATACCGGCGTGGGCACCGGCGCCAACGGCTTAGGTCTCGTTAACAAGGAGTTTGACACTCCGTGGGGCAAGGCGATTCCAGCTGAGCTAATGGAACAGCTACTCGTTGAAACCGATCCAGAGAAGAGAAAGGAGATCGTGTGGAAGCTAGCCTATATCGTTAACGAGAACCTCTGGGAGATACCTTGGGCCGAGAAGAGGCTACAGATCTTCTACCTTGACGGGGTAAGGGCTACTGGATGGCCAGCACCCACCGATCCCGTATGGACGCTGTATCCGGGCGGCGCTGAGAGGTTAATGTACGTGCTCATAACGCACGGAGTCATTAAGCCAGTCGTAACTGGATAGGGAGAAAAATGCTATGGAGGATAATTAAAAGAATAATTTATGCGTTTTTTACCATTTTTCTCTCAGCTTCGATAACATTCTTCCTCATATATAACATTCCCGGTAGCGTAGTTGACATCATAGCCGCCCAGCTAGCCGAGGAGATGGGGGTTCCCTTCGAGGAAGCAAAGGAAATAGCTCTAACGTACTACGTAGGGTATGACCCGAATAAACCCCTCTTAGAGAGGTATGTTGAGTATATCTTAAATCTATTAACAGGTAACTTAGGACGTTCAACAATATTTCGCGTACCAGTAACTGAGGTTATAGTAAAAGCTCTGCCTTGGACGCTATTCGTCCTCTCAACAGCCCTCCTAACGAGCTTCGCCATCGGTGTACTACTAGGACTCATTATAGCATGGAGGCGGAGAACGATCCTCGGACCGATTGTGACTGCATACGCGTCCTTTACCGACGCTATGCCGGATTTCGTAACGGCAATGATACTGTACATTGTGTTAGCCGTAAGGCTAAAGCTTTTTCCGATGAAAGGAGCTTATAGCGAATCACTTACACCTGGACTCTACCCGGACTTCATACTCAGCGTCCTCTACCACGCGACGCTCCCTATACTGGCGTACGTGGTCGAACACGTAGGGTTCTGGGCGTTATTGATGAAAGGCAGCGCTGCTAGCGTCCTAGAGGAAGACTTCGTTAAAGCAGCTGTGGCTAGAGGGTTGCCTGAGAGGAGGATACTCACAGCATACGTTGGCAGAGTAGCGATACTACCAGTAGCTGTTATGCTAGCTATTCAACTTGGCGCGATGCTAGGAGGCTCTACAATCATAGAAACCGTGTTTAATTACCCGGGTATAGGTTACTTCTTCGCCTATGCAACACAGAACCTTGATTATGGGCTCATGCAGGGGCTATTCTTCGTCATAATAGTTGGAATCGTGGTCGCTAACTTGGTAATAGATATAATCTATCCGCTAATAGATCCTAGGGTAAGGCGAGAGGCTGGTAGGCTATGAATATTAAGAAGAGATTAGTCAATATATACTATTCATTTTTAAGACCTATATTCAAAAACAGAAGAGCGTTCACGGGCTTTGTAATACTACTTGGCTTCTTCCTAATGGCTACAGTGGGTCCGCTTGTAGTCCCGCTAAGCCTTAGAACTGATTGGAGCAAGAGGTATCTCCCTCCATCACTGGAACATCCCTTAGGCACTGATTATTGTGGAAGAGATATCTTTCAGCAGATCGTACATGGATCTAGAAGCGTACTCTTAATAGCCGTTCTATCAGCGCTATTTGCAATAGTATTAGCTATTACTGTGGGAATAACGGCTGGCTTGCTAGGTGGAATCGTCGATGTAATACTTTCCTCGATTATAGACGTCTTCCTAACGATTCCCAGCTTTCCCGTGATGCTTATAATTGCTGCTACCTTGAAAGTTAAAGACCCCTTCTCCTTTTCCGCCATAATATCTATGTGGATGTGGGCTGGGCTGGCTCGTTCGATAAGGGCCGAGGTTGTATCTATAAGAAACAAGGAGTTCATTGAAGCTGCTAAGTTACTTGATTTAGGGACCTTCCATATAGTATTTAGGGAAATAATGCCACTTGTTATGCCTTACATAGCGATAAACTTCATCACGATGATGAGAGCCGCTATTACGGCTAGCGTTGGAATAATGTTCCTTGGCGTAGTTCCATTCGACATAACTCACTGGGGGGTTATGCTGAACCTAGCGATGTTCCAGTACGGAGCCGTCTATGTGCCTGAAGGCTTACATTATGCACTCGCTCCATTAGCCTGCATAGTTCTTCTTGAGTATGGAGCCGTTTGCTTATCTCATGGTCTCGAGGAGATCTTTAATCCTAGGCTTAAGACGTACGAATAGGTGTTAGTCATGGAGTACATCTTAAGGATAAGAGACCTTGTAGTGGAGTACGCTGTTAGAGAAGGTAGGTTAAGGGCCGTAAATGGCGTATCGCTAGATATACCCGAAGGTAAAATAACGGCCTTAGTCGGCGAGTCTGGTTGTGGCAAATCCAGCCTTTTAGATGCGATAATGAGAACTTTACCTCCCAATGGCTACATAGTAGGAGGTAACGTGTACTTTAGGGATATTAACCTCTTAAAGCTTAGTGAGAAAGAGTTCAGAAAGCTTAGGTGGGAGAAGATAGCAATGGTTTTCCAAGCAGCGCAAAACTCATTTAATCCTGTACTAAAAATAGCGGACCACATAGTCGAGACTTATAGGGCCCATAGGGGTAATGTGCCAAAGGAGAAAGTGTTAGAAAAAGCTAGAGAGCTACTAGAAATGGTGCGCCTAAATCCAGACCAGGTACTTAGTTCTTATCCCCATGAGCTAAGTGGGGGAATGAAACAGCGCGCACTAATAGCGCTAAGCCTGATCTTAGACCCTGAGCTATTAATTCTAGACGAACCAACTTCAGCATTAGACGTCTACACGCAATCCGTTATAATCGATATGTTAAGGAAAATTCACAGAGAGAGAGGGGTTACGATGTTCTTAGTGACCCACGACCTTCCGGTAGTGGCCGAATTAGTGGATTACGTTGCCGTAATGTATGGGGGTAAAATAATGGAAGTAGCGGATGTAGAGACAATATTTTATCGCGCGAGGCACCCATATACTAGGTTACTGATAAAGGCCATACCATCACTAATAGGTGATCTATCGGATAGAAGGCCTATACCCGGTGAGCCGCCTAGCCTCTTAAACCCGCCATCGGGCTGTGTTTTTCATCCTCGATGTCCGTATAGAATGCCTATCTGTGAAAAGAAGGCCCCCCCAATGTTTAACGTAAAGGGAAGTAAAGTAGCATGTTGGCTTTATGGTGAGGCTTAATGACGGAGAGTATAGTTGAGCTTAGGAACGTTACAAAATACTTCGAGAGAGGGGTCCTTAAAAAGAAGAGAAACTACGCGGTCGTAAATGTATCGCTTAAAATAAGGGAAGGAGAGATCATAACGCTAGTAGGAGAGAGCGGGTGCGGAAAGACAACACTTGGGAGGATAATTGCAGGCCTTCTAAAGCCTTCACAGGGGAGAGTTCTATGGTTCGGTAAGGATCTTTGGAGCATGAGCAAGAGGGAATTTAAGAAATACAGACCATTGATACAATTTGTTCACCAAGATCCTTATGCGTCATTAAATCCAAGTAGAACCGTATTCCAGACTTTGGCTCCCGTGGTTAAGAAGTACCGTAAGCCTAGATCCTCTTCACAGCTTAGAGAGGAAGTCATAAATATCTTAAAATACGTTGGCCTAACCCCTCCCGAATACTTCCTAAACAAGTACCCTCACCATCTATCTGGCGGCATGAGACAAAGACTAGCGCTGGCACGGGCCCTTATCCCAAACCCTAAGCTCATAGTAGCTGACGAGCCCGTAAGCATGATAGACATGTCTCTTAGGTTATCGGTACTTGCTCTCATGAAAAAGCTAAACAGGGAGTTAGGTATAGCTTTCGTATACATATCTCATGATTTAGCGACGGCTAGATACTTTGAAGATAAGGCATCACTATACTTAATGTATTTGGGGAGAATTGTTGAGTGGGGGCCTATGACTAAAGTTCTCGAAAATCCTCTTCATCCATATTTAAGAGCACTTCTTTCAGCAACCCCTCTCCCAGATCCGAAGATAACCAGACGGAAGCGAAGACTTGAGCTTAGGAGCATAGAAGTGCCTAGGGAGGTTCTTATATTAAGAGGCTGCCCATTTAGCAATAGATGCCCTTATGCGGAGGACATATGTTTTAAGGAGGTTCCAGCTCCTAAGGAGAGCGATGGGCACTTCGTAGCGTGTCATCTACTCGAGAAGCTTCCTCCCTGGATACCACCATGGCAGGTGACAAGCGATGAACCCAGCGATAGCTAAGTACACTCTTGTTGCAAGCCTCACATGTTTAATGCTAGCATTGGGCGTTTTACCATTCATAGATCCCGAGAGACCAGAGTACGTACCTGATATTCTCGCGATAATAGCGTCAACCATAACTATAACTATAGTAATTTTCGACGTTAGAAGGCAAGTGAGGGAGTATGAGGTCCTTAGGAGAGAAGAACAGTAAAGGTTTATGGAAGATCCTGCTTATTTCAGCTCTGCTAATACTATTAACAGCTTTTCTGTTAAATGAATATGCTAAGAGGAAAACGAGACGCTACATAGGGCTGAGGCTCCCGTTTACGGAGTTTAAAAGATACAAGGGTTCTCCCATAATCTTCCCCAATGGAGACGGCCCTGATGCAGCTGCGACGTTTAACCCGGCTGCAATTGTGAAAAATGGGATAGTCTATTTGTTCTACAGGGCTCAACCGTCATGGCACGGA
Source organism: uncultured Thermofilaceae archaeon (assembly GCA_964489665.1). Taxonomy (GTDB): domain Archaea; phylum Thermoproteota; class Thermoprotei; order Thermofilales; family Thermofilaceae; genus CAZAZN01. Next base: position 5,100 of record CAZAZN010000050.1, on the reverse strand, counting down.
GTTAGTGTAATAATGCTCGCTACTAGTGAAGATGGGGTCCACTTCAAGAGGGCAGAGACGATCGTAATCGCTCCTGAGTATGTGTGGGAAAAGGGAGGTGGATGCGAAGATCCTAGGATCGTTGAGGTTAACGGTACGTACTACATGACCTATACCGCTTACGATGGTAAGACCGCTCGCCTCGCCCTAGCTGTTTCAAGGGACCTATTACACTGGAAGAAAATAGGGCTCGTTTTTCCCGGATGGGGTTGGTGTAAGTCAGGCGCAATAGTACCTGTCAAGATTAACGGGTACTACTGGATGTACTTTGGCGATAGTAATATCTGGATAGCCCGTTCAAAAGACCTAATACACTGGGAAACAAGGAAAGAGTGGGTAGTTTTGAGACCCCGTAAAGGGTACTTTGACAGCAGGCTGGTCGAACCAGGGCCTCCACCAATAGTATACGATGAAGGCATTCTACTGCTATATAACGCGGCAGATGAGAATCTCACCTACTATGTTGGATGGGTCCTGTTCTCTAAGGACGATCCTACAAAGGTCCTGGCGCGGGCTGAAGAACCTATACTTAGACCCGAAACCCCTTGGGAAAGGTTTGGCCAGGTTCCAAATGTAGTGTTTGCTGAGGGGCTAGTAGAGATCAACGGGAAATGGTACCTCTATTACGGCGCATCAGATACCGTGATATGCGTAGCAATTTCTAATAAGACCCTTCCAGTCATTTACCCCCATAGTCCTCGAGGTGGTGGTAATGGATGATTTCGGTTTCGATCTAGATAATCTGTATAATTTAAAAATGTACGAAGATTACATTGATTTTCTATTTTCAAAGATAAACGATGTTGCGGATAATCTCTTAACGGAGAAGTTAAGAAAAGCAAGGAGTAAGAGCTCATTCGCTAGGAAGCCAGGACCTGGCATAGCGGATGTTTACGGCTATATAATTCCTGCGGATATAGCGGTAGAATCCTTAGCTGACATACCGGTACAGATCTCGATAGTAACTAATCCCTCCATAAATCTGTCTAGTGAGGGGTTCGCACTACTGTACCTAAGGCTCGCCTCGATAGGATCAGAGTTCTCTAAAACCTTTATCGCCCTCTCCAAGGCACCTTTAGAAAAGCTGAAAGGTAGGATAAGGTTAAAGGCTCGGCCCATCCTATATTGCATAGCCCCATACGAATCCATAGAGGATCCTCGTGCAAGCATAGCTGACGAAAATGAGCTGTACTTTGTTAAAGCACTTTACAGGTCCCCGAGGTCAAGCGTCTTTACGTTCAAGCTACTAATGGAGAATGATAAGCCCATTACCGTTGAGGCTTTACACTTCGTCGATGAGCGAGGAGACAGGTTCTTACTTAGGGACTTTAGAGATACGTTCCCCCTCACCAATAGGTTCATGGTCGTAAGACCCTATTTGAGAAATTACAGAATAGGTGGTATATTTATAGGACCATTCGAGGGATCGTCGATACACTTCCAAGAGCTTGAGGCCATACCAGAGTTACAACCGACGATGGGAGAAGAGAAGACCGGTGGGAATGCCTCGACAAGGTTATCGTCGAACGAGTTCCTACTGTTATATCACTGCGTTGATAGCCATGGGATATACTACACGTATGCAGCTCTATTCGACGATAACGCAGAGTTGCTAGCGCTAACGGAGGAGCCTGTAATAGCCCCTAGGCCCGAGGTATATAGCGGAAGACGGCCTGGAACGGTATTCGCCTGTGGAGCTGTAAAAGTCGGTGGCGATATCTTAGTAACAGCAGGAAAAGATGACGAGATAACAATCGTCTATAAGATTGTAGAAGAGGAGTTATTCGAAAAACTCAAATTTTTAAAAGGTTAACCTCTTACCCACCTTAAGTTTTCGAATATTTTATCTAATTCAGCTATAAACACTCCTATTGCGTAGTCGCTAATACCACCTATCCATAGTAGCAGATCCTTATGCTTTATAAGCCCATTACCGAATATCACTAGCGGTCTATCGCCATACTCCTCAATAATGCCCGTGGGCACGAGTAAGTAGTCCGTGATCGCTAGGAGCTCACCATTATCGTCGATTAGGGCGACGCCGTTCCGGTACGAGAAGTCTACCTTAAGGAAGCCGTGCCAGCCTACGATGTACTCGTTCCTGGACAGCTTGACCACATTAGTAGACCAGCCTACTTTAAACTCCCAAGGCTCATACGCGAGTACAGGCTCCATGTGCTCCTCGTATATGTAGAGATTACTGAGCGATGCCTCGCCCCTCCAGCATACATCTATGTTACTTATCGTTGGTCTCAGGAGCATTAGTGCCTTATCACGCTTAATTTTTATAAACGCGCTGTCCTTCATGCCTTTAGGTATGAATTCTCTCTCCTTACCTAGTATCTTAAAGAAGCCTCTGTCAAGGACGTTAAAGTTCTCGTCAAGTTTGGCGAGCCCCTGGACTATGCGGGGGCGATACTCTTCATCGGGCATGTAGCCGTAACCTGTATATAGGATGTAGTAGAGGGCGCCATTCCTAAATACCCTAGCGTCTTCGCATCCCCTAAACTCCCAGAGATTTTTGGGCCATAATATCACACGGGTTTCAATAGGTTTAGTTAAACTGCCCTTCCTCCCTAGAACGTCACTTAGTTTAATTTTAAAAAGACCTATGCTGGACGTGTAGGTGTAGTAGTCGAAGATTAGGCGAGGGAAGATCAAGAGGGATTTATCGCTGGCTAAGATGGCGCCAGGGTTAAATGAGGCAACAGGAGTTCTCGGATAGTTTACTACTTTAAGGTGTTGAGGAAATATGTACATCTTCCTAGTAAAAAGATCGCTAGTCCTAAGCCTCCTAAGACCTCTATGGCTCTTTAGGTAGCTCAGAGCCTTCGTTCTGAGCCTCTCCTCGATAGGGGTTCCCATGTATCCTCGCCCTGATTACCTCTACATGGCGCATACCTCTAATATCCTACCCGATATAATTCCATGCCCTGAGAGGTCGGAGCTAATGGATGTCGCCATTAGGACATACAAGCCCGGAGAAGAGGAAGAAATCGCCGAGCTTCTTAGAAGGTGCTTCGACACGTTTGATAGATACGGGCTGTCTGAGGCTGGATGGCTCGAGTACACCGAGGTTGACCCGGGATTTAGGAGGGAGCTGTCCTACGTCGCCGAGGTCGACGGGCGGATCGTATCCCACGTCCAAGTCGTCGAGAAGAGGCTTAGGACTACGCTCGGGATCGTGGAGGCGGCCGGCATAGCTAACGTGTCGACCGATCCTGAGTTTAGGAGGAAAGGGCTCGCCTCGGCGCTGCTGCGCAGGGCGCAGTCGTCGAGCGCCCTGCGCAGCAGCGCGCTGTTTACAGGCTACGCTAGCGGGCCTCAGAGGATCTATCAGAGGCTGGGGTTCACGGACGTAGCGCTGTCTAGGAGGTTTAGGGCTCCGTTGGATGACCTTAGGCCTCCTCCAAGCTCCGGGATTAAGGTGGTTGAGGGCGATGTGTCGTGGGAGGTCGTGGAACTCTACGAGGCTAAGGGCGAAGGCTACGCCTGCTGGCCGGTTAGGAGCGAGATCGAGTGGCGCGAGAAGTTCTCCGAAAGGATCGCCGTCCACAGCTTCTTCCACGTCCCTAGGGAGGAGGGAGAGTTCCTGCTAGCACTCGACGAGGAAGGAGTTGCCGGCTACTACGCCGCCGCCCCCTCACCCTGGGATAGTGAGTCGTTCCTAGCGGTCGAGCTCGTGGCTAAGGAGGCTAGGGTCGACGCCCTAGCTGCCCTGGTAAGCGAACTCGTGGAGAGGGCTAAGAGGGCTGACAGGAGGATCCTCACGGTCGAGGCTCCCCTTACTCCCGAGTACTGGAGGGCGCTTAGGGGGGGCTGCCTTCGAGGAGGGGCTGGGGGTCTTCATGGCTAAACTGCTCAGCCTTAGGAGGCTATTCGAGGAGGTCGAGGAGGAGGTAGCTAGCAGGGTCTCCTCAGCACCCCTAGCAAGGGTTAAGCTGGAGCTCGTGGTGGGAGGCGAGGGCGTTAAGCTAAGCATCGGAGGAGGATGGTTCGGGATCGTGAAGGGCGAGGTTGACGCTAGGGTGGAGATGCCGCCGAGCGCGTTTAACGCCCTCCTCTTCGGGATGAGGACGCCGCTAGAGGCGCTAATGGAGTCCAAGGTTAAGTGTAGCGTGAGCCTTAGGGACGTCCTCGAAGCCCTGGAGGCTCTATTCGCTCCAAGGGCATTCCACGTATGGCCTCCCGACTACTGGTAGCGGAGATCGGGGAGCCTAGCTATTAGTCTAGCCGTAACCCTGCTCGGTAGTAGGGGCTTTACGGGTAACTCGTCAACTTCGACCTTCCCCTCGAGGAACCCCGAGAGGAACGGCTGGCGAGAGGTGAGCGCCGCTTTAAGGTTGACGGTGCCCCCGGGATCGGGCTCTGCCATAAGGTACTTAGCCTCTTCTCCGGCCCACTCAATCTTCCCGCTCTGGGTTAGCACGCTGGGCTGGCTCCTAAACGGCCCTACCACGGCTCTAAACCCTTGGGCTTCCAGCACCCTTAAGCTGAAGACCCCCGAGCTAACCCGCCATTCCTCCACTCTAAACGGCACGCTAAGCCTACCGCTAAGGTCTAATCTCAGCCCGAAGCAGTAGAGGACCTCGCCCTTGAACCTGCGCGCGTACGCCTTAGCTGTCCACGCGGCGGTAAGCCCCTCCATGAACTCGGGCCAGCTAGGCCAGCAGCCTACGAGCCCAACTCCTTCCTTAAACGAAACTCCTATCCGCGTTCCCGTAAAGTCCTCCGGGGAGGATATGAACAGGGTCGCGAAACTCAACGCCCCCGTTGAAGCGTCAACCTCGACGACTTCCCTAATCGTTAAGCTCAACTAGCGCACCTCGACTAAACCCTTACCTCGACCCTTATCACCCTTGGCTCGCCGACGCCCTTAAGCTCCCTAACGAACGCTAGCAGGAGGCTTGAGAGGAGCCTTGAGACGAACGGGTTAAGCGGGATCTCTACGCCGTTAACCTCGAGCCTAGCACCCCTTAGGGCCGTGCACTCCAGCGGGGAGGCTTCGCCCCTTAGGATAGCCTTAGCGAGCGATAGGCAGCTCCCGTACCTGCAGTGGCC
>CAZAZN010000049.1:0-11773 GCA_964489665.1 uncultured Thermofilaceae archaeon | reverse complement strand
TCTTATGCCCCTGAAGCCCGAGAGCTCTACGGCGTCTACGAGCTTGACAGGCAAGTATTCCCCCGGCTAGAGGCGGCGCGGTAAGCGATAAAATTTAGCCGCTTTGCTAAAGCCTCCGATAGACGTTAACGGGGTTAATCTAAGTGCTCTAGACGCGCACGGCGTAGCGCGGGGGTGGAGGCTTGCAGTTCCCGCCTAAACCCGGGAACTACAGGTCTCCTTCACGAACCCGGTTAAGTGAAGGTTGAGCTAGCTCTAACCATTAGGCAGGAAAGCTAAGTAGGTGCTAGCCACGCCCCGGGACTAGTAGCCCCCATTACTCGAAGCTTCCCTAGGGAGCGGCGGAAGCTTATAAACCACAAACAACCTTCGAGGCACAAGGAGAAAGAGCTATAAAAACAGCCAAGAGAAAAGACCCCTCAGAAGCAACTAAGGAAGAATTGAAAGATGGTTACTACGCACGCGCCCTCCCTCCTAGTTAGCCAGAAGCAACTAAGGAAGAATTGAAAGGGAGCACGAGCTTCAACACGTACCTACCCACTCTCCCTCACCGAAGCAACTAAGGAAGAATTGAAAGATAGCCATCATGCCGGTAAGGACTGCGACGAAGGCGAGATAGGAAGCAACTAAGAAGGAAGAATTGAAAGGTTACGTCTGGCCTAGAGAGGAAGGTCCTATCGTACGTCCAGTTGAAGCAACTAGGGAAGAATTGAAAGCCACGGCGGCGTTTAACTACGGTGAGAGGGAATAAACGGGCTAGGAGTTCGTGTGGAGTGGAAGGAGGCTCAAGTTCTTTAAGCACTTTGGGTAGCGTCCTACGGGGTTTGGAGTGTCCTCGGAGTACGTCGTGATCAAGGTCCCGAGGGACGTGGTTTTAGCTGCTAAGGTTCCCGAGGAGGAGTTCGAGAGGGTGGCTAGGGTGGAGCTCGCCATAGCCCTGTACGCTCGAGGTATCCTAAGCCTGGGGCAGGCTCGCAAGCTCTCTGGCCTCTCGAAGTGGGACTTCCTAGAGGAGCTGGCAAAACGCGGCATCGAGAGACACTACACTAGGGAGGAGCTAGAAGATGACCTCGCCTTCGCGGAAGCCTAGGTCTGTCGTCTCGAACTCTAGCCCCCTGATACACCTAGCGAGGATAGGTAGGCTAGAGCTTCTCCAGAAGCTCTTCCAGGAGGTAGTAATTCCTCTAGCCGTCTACCGAGAAGTAGTCGTTGAAGGCCGTGGAAAGCCCGGGGCAGACCTCGTTCAAAGCGCTCCATGGATAAGGGTTAAACAGCTACGAGATCAGGCGCTTAAGCAGAGCTTAACGCTCGTTCTCGACGAGGGAGAGGCGGAAGCTATAGCTCTAGCGGTCGAGGAGCACGCAGAGCTAGTGCTACTCGACGAGAGGGAGGCACGCGTAATCGCGAAGAGGCTCGGGCTGAAAGTGACGGGAACGCTAGGCGTTATAGTGAAGGCGAAGAAACTCAATCTAGTGAAGAGCGTTAAGGAAGAGCTAGACAAGTTAAAGGCCACAGGGTTTAGAATAGCCCCGGAGCTAGAGGAGCTAATTCTTAGAGCGGCAGGTGAGGAAGCAGATAGGCTACCTGGATCTTAATTTCCGCCTCTCATACCCCCTAGAGACGAGGAGGAGACTTAACGCGCTAATCATACACCTATTGTGCACTCCTCGACCTTCTCTAAGCTCTTAAGTGTGTCTAAAGGACACTGGCGGTTTTCCCTTTAAGTGACCTACTGCTCCTCTGAACGCCTTTTTCTTAAATAATAATGAATGAATAATGATGATAGTATTAAGGCTGTGTTTCGAGCATTAGCCATTAGGGCTGGTCTGAGCGGATCAGCACTCTTTGTTATCTTATTGAGTAGCGCTTAGGCTAGGGCTTAGTAGAGCTTCATTAACATGCTGCAGGCCTAGAGCCGATGCTTGCTGGTGAGCGGTTTCAAGCTGGTAAACTTTTTTCTTAATTATGACAGTTAAAGGATACGGTATGACTGGAAGGCTCATCGTGCCGAGGCTTAGCGTTAGGGAGCTCTATTTGGCCGCTAAGTATGGGCCTGGTAGGTTGGGGAGGCGGGGCGCGAGCGCCGCGAGGTTCCTTAGCGCTTTGGGGCTTGACCGCTTTGATGGGACGGAGGGCGAGTTTAGAGAGGAGCTGGCTCGTAGGCTTCTGGAGGAACTAAAGCTCGGAGAGGCCTTGAGCTTAGCGTCTAAGGTGGGTTCGGTGACTCCAGTCCTCCTAAGCGCGGCTGCTGGGGCTTTAGGCGTTATGATCTCGAAGAGCTCTGCGCGTAATCTGCTTAGGATCCTGGCCGATTTAGGCCTTGTTACGCGGTTGAGGACGTGGGCCCTCTATACGCCGAGCGCTGAGGATAGGCTGCTGGCGATAGTGGCTTCCAAGGGCGAGGTTACCGTGAGGGAGCTTGAGGAGTTCGTCGAGGGGGACGTGAGGGATCTGCTGGTTAAGCTGTGGATGGCAGGGAGGGTAGAGATTGAGGGGAACCTTAAGGGCCCCATACCCGGCCCTTTGAACCTGCCTAAGGAGCTTATCGCTAAGTGGGGCATGGTGATCCCTGAGGAGGTTGTCGTTAAGGAGGGGTTGGCTGATAGCCCTAGGCTAGAGAGGTTCGTCGATAGGGAGACGGGTAAGGTCGTATACTCCGTGCTGGTGAGGGAGGATGATAGGGTGAGGCTCGTTGTCCGCAAGGGTTAGCGTTGAGAGCTTGAGGAGTAAGATACATCAGCTTAAGTCGCTAGATCCCGAAGTTCTAGATTACGTCGTGACGAGGTGGTCTCAGGGTAGGTGCGTCCGGCTATCCCTCGATAAGGCGGAGCCCCTCCTAATAAGGAGCAACGACGTGAAAAAGGCTGTCTGGAGGGCCCTTGAGAGGCTGGAGAGGGTACTTAAGTCGCGTTACGGAGGGGTTGAGCTCTTTTCAATAAGGTCTTCTCGTAGGGTTTATGGCACGGGCAAGTCGCAGCTAGCGGTGTTCATAGCGGAGGAGCTTAGGAAGCAGGGGACTCCCGCAGAGTACCTCACAGTGAATGTTGGCGCGGTTGAGCGGGGCGAGTTTAGGGAGGAGCTATTTGAGGTAGGTAGGAGGAGGAGGGTTCAGGCGATATTCATCGATGAGGTCGACGTACTGATCTCGCCCGAGCTCGGGTTAGAGAGGCAGAGGAGGATTCTCGAGTCCTTTGCTAATGCCATCATAGAGTACTCTGAGCGCTTTAGCAGGACTGGAGATTACCGGCAGGCCTTAGTCCTCGTGTTAAGCTATAAGGCGGAGGAGGGGATATACTCGGTCGCGAAGGATAGGTTCGGGAGAAGGGTCCTGAATACGCTGGCGACAGCAGATATCGGGTTAACGCGCTATGACGCCTACGAGGTGTTTAGGATAACGGCGGCGCTAGCGGCCATCGTGGAGGGCTTGGGAGACGAGTATCTGTACCCGCTAGCGGAGTTCGCCAGTGACTTCGCGGAGTACTTGTGGAGCGATAGGGACTTAGCTACGCTACCCCTCGGCTATGCGATATCTTCCGCTGTGAACCTCTCGGTTAAGTTCTCCTCGTTGCTTAAAGAGCTCGACCCTAGGCGTGTGCTCGAGGTGCTTAGCAATAAGCTCACGCTGGGTAGGAGAGCTGAGGAGGCTGTGAGGGAGGTCTTAACTAGGATCTTCCCGCGCCTCGAGTTTAGGTACGAGGTGGAGGGAGTTGAGCACGGCGTACGCTGCTTACTAGACCCTAGGGCCTTTAACGTCGGCCCCTATAAGGCGGACGTCTCGTACGTCGTTGAGCTAGGGGGGCTTGAGGTTGGTAGGTGCCTAGTGGAGATTACGGCAGAGGAGAGGATAAGCGCTAGGAAGAGGGAGCAACTTGAGACGTTTGCCTCGCAGTACCCGACCCTCCTTCTGTACCTTTACGGCGACGAGGAGGGGTTGAGGGCTGCTCGTGTTGAGGTCGAGGGTTTAGCTACGAGCTACGACATAGCGCTGGTGTCGATGCCGCTACACCTCGTGAAGTACGCGGCGGCGCTAGGCGACTTGGGCGGAGACTTATGCTATGATATAGCCGTGGAGGTGGGGCTAGAGGATGGAGTGAAGGGGGTCCTGCATAGGTTCTCCTTAGCGCTAGTGGACAAGTGGTTCGCCGAGAGGGAGCTTAAGCGGGCCGAAGAGGCCCGCACTAAGGAGGAGGCTACTAGGCTCGCAGAGGCGGGGCTTAGGAGGGTGGTTAGGGCAGCCCTAAAGATGGTGGACATGGAGGGCGTTAAGACGGGGAGGTATGTAGATGTGGTGGAGGCGAGGCTTGAGAAAGCCCTCGTAAGCGCTATGCCGGGCGTGGATAGGGGCGTGCTGAGGCGGGCGATAGCCGACATAATATCGGGTTGGATTCGGGAGGGGCTCGGTAGGAGAGTGCCTAGGAAGTGGCGCGGAAAAGATCGTGAGTTCTTCGAGAAGACGAACTCTTGGAATAGCAAAAAGGCCGAGGAAATAGCGTTGCTAGCTCTAGCCCCCCTAATAGCCGCGGAGCGAGACATAACAACTTATTTATAATTACTTTACAGTAAGAGCGAAGATCAGCTAAGGACTGTACGCGCTTTTAACTAAAGGGGATATAAGATCTCCTCGTATGCTACCCCTCAGGAGATGGCTAGACGTTAAAGCGTTTCTTTAACCGTGAGTAAGCGACATTCTCCAGCTACCCCTTTCTAGCGGTATTCCCTCTCAAGGCAAACCCTGAAAAGTGCGCAGCGCCTACAGGCCTTTCAGGCGAACATCTCTCAGTTAAAGACGGCACGTTGCGCGTTAGGGCGAGGCTCTAGCGCTTGGGCGGGGGTAGTCTCCTAGGTATAGTAGGGAGGGCTCCTCGTCCTTTAGGGCGTTGTATGGCCTCTTGTCGGCGGTTACGAGCTGGGCTCTTATGTCCTTGGCGGCTAGGACGTATACGGCGTTGTAAGGGGATACACCAGTTTTTAGTGAGTAAGCGGTGGCCCGATTGACGAGGTCCCAGCCCACCTCTATGTACGATATGTCGATATCCCGGAGTACCTTGAGGGAGGCTAGCACTAGGTCTCTCTCGACGTACCCTATTAGGTGGTACTTCCTTAGGGGCGCTAGCGACTTCGAGCGTAAAGGTGCGGGGCGCGTACAGCTCCACGGCTCCGTCCCTGAAGTCCTCTAGGATGGCTAGCGCCTTGTCGCTGAGCGGCTCGGGTACGAACTACTTAACGCCTACTGAGGCGTCGTCGAGTAGCTTCATCTAGCCTCCCTATCCTCCCTGACGAACCTGGCGGCGAGGTCCTCGTCGATCCTGCCTATACTTTCCCTTATCCTCCTTATCTCCTCGAGAGCCCTCCTCAGCTTTTCCTCCCTAATCCTCCTCTCCAAGTATGCCTTCACCTCCTTGGCGCGATCTGCGGCGGATGTCGAGGAGAGGGCGTATTAAAAATCCTGGCGCGTAGGGGGTGGATAAAAAGGGAGGGTTGTTAGCTTTTCTTCCCCGGTAGGATGCGCTTCACGAGTAGCACGGCTGCTACGGCTATGGCTGCTGCTATTCCGGCGGCTGCGATGATGGGGAGGGGTATTCCTCCCTTTGCTGGGGGCTTTGCGATCGAGATCTCGGCTGTCGTCGTGCTCTTTAGGCCGTCGTTGTCTACTACGGTTAGCGTCACTGTGTACTTGCCGGGAGCGCTGTAGGAGTGTGTTACGGTTGGCTCGGAGGTCTCGAGGGTTGTGCCGTCCCCGAAGTCCCAGATGTACTTGACTATAGTGCCGTCTGGGTCGCTGCTTCCCGAGGCGTCGAACACTATCTCGGCCCCCGCCGTGAAGCCTTCCTTGGCCGTTACCGAGAGCTTTGCGATCGGCACCCTCTTAGCGGCCTCTTTCTCTTCCTTTGCGGCTTCCTCTTTCGTAGGTCTCTCCTCCTTCTCCTCGGCAGCTCCCCCTTCCTCAAACACGTATACGCGGCCGCCAGCGATCCCCACAGCGATTCTCTTCCCGTCAGGGCTCCAGCTGACGGATGTAGCTATGGTTGGGAGCATCTTTCTCCACAGAGGCTTTCCCGTGCGGTCGAAGATGCGAACTCCCCCGGCCAAGACGGCTAGCTTGCTACCGTCTGGAGACCAGGCGACAGATTTAATAGCTCCTCGCTGCTCCACGAGGTCTCCCCATTCCTCGTGAGCATGTAGACTCTATGGCCCTTAGTTATGCCCACTGCGAGGGTCTTGCCATCTGGGGACCATGCGATCGAGGCGGCATCGCTCTCGAGCTCAACCTTCCGTAGGAGGCTTCCCTCCTTCGACAGGAACATGACCCTATTTCCGTAGGTTGCGACCACCCTTTCGCCGTCTGGGGACCATGTGACTCTATTTGCTTTCTCCTTAACCCTCCACAGCCTCCCGCCGCCACTATCGTAAGCGAATATACCATTAAGCCCTACTGCCACTAAGGTACTGCCGTCTGGGGACCATGCGGCATGGTAAAACGTCTCCCTAACCTTCCAAAGGACCTCCCCCTCCCTAGATAGCGTTAACAAGTATTTTCGAGAGACCACGGCTAGCTTGTCGCCGAGAGGCGTCCACGTAACGTGGAAAACCGTGCCTCCGGCGTCAACCTCCCACAGCTTATCTCCAGTTGCTGAGTAGAGGGCTACTTTACCCCCAGTACCCTCTACGAGGCCTAAGGCTAATGTCGACCCGTCTGGCGACCAAGTAGCTGCAATGGCTTCATCAACGCTCCACAGGACCTCGCCGGACGAGGAGAAGATCACGGCGGTCTTAGCCCTACCCGTCGTTAAGGCGACTAACCGGTCCCCGCTAGGCGACCAAGAGACGAGAACAACCCACCCGCGCAGTTTCTCGGATCGCCAGGCTTGGCCGTAGCTAATGCCGCCAGCTAGCGCGCACTCAGTAGCTAGGAGGGCGATCGCTAATAGGACGGGCCAAGTTAACGTCCCCCGCACCTAATTCACCCTCGCCAGTAGAATATGTAACAAGACGCCTATTTATTCTTTCTCAAATATGCTGATAATGATCATTTAATAACAACCTCTTTTATTTATATAACTGGGCTAGGCCACGAGCCTAAGGCGTTCGCTGGTAGAGCAGGCGAGTAGCACTACAACCTTAACGCTTTACGGACGGCCGCTGCGGCGGAGGCTCCAGCGAGGATCTTCAGGAACTCCCTTCTCGACACTCTGCCCATCGTTTGTTCCTCCTACGTGCGAGTATTAAGGCCTAGGAGTCCTTAGCGGGGTTCGAGCGGGGCCGTAGGCTGTCCGCTGGTCAGTATCGGGTAGCCTGCGGGGCTTCACACGTTGCGGTCACTCAATGAGCTGCTAGTCGTGAGCTTCCTTAGCTGCGGTAGCGATTGCTGAGAGCAGTGGGCGTTTAAACACCCTTATAAGCTCGGCGTGTAGTTTTGGCTGGAGGGTGCGGGCTAGAGAGAAGCTTAGAGCGGAGTTCCTTAAGCTACTGGAGGAGGACGTCGAGTTTCGTTACGCCGTAATGGGCTTGCTCGGCGTGAGGGAGGTCCTTGAGAGGCTCGACGAGAACATTAAGGCCATTCGCTCCCTGCAGGAGCAGGTTGAGGAGCATAGCAGGGCAATACGTGCCGTGCAGGAGCAGGTCAAAGCGTTGCAGGAGCAGGTTAGGGCGCTTCAGGAGCAGGTAGCCGAGCATAGTAGGGTGATCGCGGAGCACGGGAAGGTGCTGGAGAGACTCGTGAGGGCCGTTGAGGACCTGGGTAGGAAGCTGGCCGCGCTCGGCGCTAGGTGGGGGATAGTTGCCGAGGAGGTATTTAGAGAGTCGCTCAGGAGGTTCGTCGAGGAGTACTTCGAGGTGAGTAAGGTCGAGAGGTGGAGCTACTTCAACAAGGAGGGTAGGGTCTTCGGCCTCCCAACTCTCATAGAGATCGACGTAGTCGTGAAGGATGAAGTTCACTACCTCATCGAGGCTAAGTCTAGCATCGACCCGTATGATGTTTGGGCGTTTAATAGAAAATGCGAGTTTTACAGAGAGCTTAACAGAGTTAAAGTTAGGAAATTTATGGTAACGTGCTACGCTGACGAGAGGTCGTTAGAGGTCGCTAAGGCGCCGAGTGTAGAGGTCGTATGCAAGTAGCTTTACGCGAGCACCAAGTAGTTCCTCTGGACCTCCCTCCTGAACTACGAGCCCCTTTTCCTCTAGCTCCTTAACGTACCTCTAGGCGGCAGCCTTTAACCTTCTCGGGTTAAACGTACGTTAGATCTCTCCTGAAGCTTCCGGTAAAGTAAGACGTAGCCCTGCTTCCTTTTAAACGCGAGCCCAGAGCCCTTCAGCGGTGGGAGTAGCCCATCGTCGAGTGCTAAGTGCGATCTCTTCACGCAACGTTTCCACGCCTCTTCACATAACCAAGCTAATACCTCGCTTAAGCTCCGAACATCGCGTCGCCCCAGCGCGATAGGTCGTAGCCCTTCTCCACCTCCTCGTCTATGCGCCTGGTTAGCTCCGCTATCGCGTCGAGGAGCTTCCCTAGGACTCCCACCTCCTCTTCACCGCCTTTACGGCCTCCTCGGTTAGCCTGAGCTTCCTAGCGTCGATTAGGAAGTCGTAGCTCACGTTAATCCTGCGTAGGGCCTCGTCTATGAAGGCGTCCCTATCCCTGCAGTAGACCAGCACCCCCTTGGTGTACACCTCTAGGATTAAGATAGCTGGGAGGTCCTCGCGGTTAAGCGGGACGAGGTCGATTAAGTCCTCCCTAACTCCGAGGTAGGACGCGAGGTCGCATAGGAGGGCTGAGTAGCTGTCGAGGTCGTAGGACTTGAACTTCACCGCTAAGTCTATGTCGCGGAAGCTCTCGCCCCTAGCGGCCGACTCGAACAGTATCGCGTACTCAACCCCGTACCTACGCCACGGGAAGCTCTTAAGCCTCTCTAATACTTCAGCTCGGCCCATAACCCCTAGTACTCGAGCGCCTAAGCCAATTTAGCATTGCTCAGCTCCTCACTTTCTCGCGTCTTGCTAGGGCGTAGGTTAACCTAGGTCCTAAGTGTTTTTAGCTTAATTTTAGATCAATGGTTTTTAATTATTATCTAAGGCCTAATTTTTTACATCATCATCTTTATCTGTAGCCTTAATCTTAGATATTTTAAACTGGAAACTTTATTAAGGGGTTTTAGGAGAGATAATACGGGGTATAGGTGGTTAGCGAGGAATTAGCTAGGTTAGTGAGCGATCTAAAATCGCTTAGGGGTTTAAAGCTGGGTAAGGCGCGTAGGTGCGTTAAGGATACTTCCCTTGTGGTCATACCGATTATAAGGGAGGTGGTTGGGGAGAGGAGGTATAGGGTTCTAGAGGAGGTTAGGAAGGGGGTTAGCATACGGGATGTGGGGAGCGTTGAGGGGCTTAGCGTTTCGAGCAAGGTTGAGTTCCCGGTTCTGATTAGGGGCGGCGTAATGCTTAGGGGTGGTACGCAGCCGAGGGCCGTTAAGTACAGCGTGGTGGTCGAGCCCTTAAAGAAGCTTAGGCTTCGCGTAGCGTGCATCCACGCGATTATGCCAGTCTACGTGGGGGCTAGCCTTAAGGCTGACCTGGACGTGCCGGAGAGGATTCATAGAGCTAGGCTAGCTAGGCGGGATCAGTGGGAGGTTTGGCGAATGGTTGACGAGTATGCTCGCGAGAGGCTTTCTAGCGAGGAGATAGCCGAGCACGGGGGGTCTCCCGACCTGTCTAGGACTGTTAAGGCGAGGGTTAAGAGCGTAAGGGACGTTGCTAGAAAGTTCCCGAGGGTGGAGGGTCAAGTGGGCTTCGCGCTAGTGGGTCCGGACGGTGTCTACGCGGTTGAGGTGTACGACCACCCGGACTCCTGGGCCGCCGTGTCGAAGAAGGTGGCCTTAAAGTACGCCGAGCTCGTACTGGAGAAGAAGGGGGAGAGGCCTACTAGGAGGAAGGCGCTAAGGGAGCTGCACAAGTTCCTAGACGAGGTGCTTAAGTGCTTTGAGGAGGAGGTCCATAGGGGCGCTAGGTCCTACACGAGGCTGCTGGATAGCGACGACTTACACGGCGAGTACACCGTGCTGGACGGCGAGATTATCCACTTCCTAGCCTTTAAGGCCGAGGACTGGATCGAGGAGCTCGAGCGAGGCGAATAATTACAGTAAATAATATATTATCACGGATTAATGGAAGTGAGCGGGGCCCTCGCTAGGATACCTTAGCGCTTTTTTACCCGTCCACCCATCGCCTAGCAGATGGGCTATGGGCTAGTGTTTGGGCCTGTGCCGTCTAGGAGGCTTGGCAGGTCGCTCGGCGTTAACAATGTGCCGTATAAGCACTGCTCGTTCTCCTGCGTCTACTGCCAGGCTGGGAGGACTACGCGCTTAGAGGTTGAGAGGAGGCGGTTCTACCCTTGGGAGAGGGTCGTTAGGGAGGCCGTTAAGGCCGCTAGGAGGGCTAGGCCCGACCACGTGACGTTCGCGCCCGATGGGGAGCCTACGCTCGATGCCGACCTAGGCAGGGAGGTTAGGGGGATTAGGGAGGCTGGGGTCCCGGTAGCCGTGCTTACGAACTCCTCGCTGCTGTGGAGGGAGGACGTTAGGGCGGACCTCTACGGCTGCGATCTAGTCTCGGTTAAGGTCGACGCGGCCTCGGAGGAGGTGTTTAGGAGGGTTAACCGGCCCCACCCGCGCCTTAGCCTCGGGGAGGTCCTTAACGGGCTTAGGGAGTTCTCGAAGGGGTTTAGGGGTAGGCTGATCACTGAGACGATGCTCGTCGATGGCGTTAACGACTTCGAGGAGGAGGTTAGGCGCATCGCTAGGTTCGTCGCCGAGCTAGGGCCAGACGTGGCGTATATAGCTGTCCCCACTAGGCCCCCAGCTGAGAGGTGGGTTAAGCCGCCTCCCGAGGAGGCCGTGGTTAGGGCCTATAGGGTGTTCGAGGAGCTGATGCCCGGTAGGGTTAGGCTGCTAACGGGCTACGAGGGCGCGGGTTTCGAGGCCTCCTCTAAGGATCCCGTGAAGGGCCTGCTGTCCATCGTAGCCGTCCACCCGCTCCGGCTAGACTACGCGCTCAAGCTATTGGAGAAGCGGGGGCTAGAGGCTTCGGAGGCTCTCGAGAGGATGGTCGCCGAGGGGCTGGTCAGGGTCGTGGAGTACAGGGGCTATAGGTTCGTCGTTAGGAGATTTAGGCGCGAGGGCTATGAGGGCTGCGCCGAGCGTAGGGGTTAGCACCACTTCCAAGCTGGTGATAGCTGCCTAAAGCGGCAGCTATTATTGAGGTATTTAGAGCAGGGACCAGCTATGTTAGCTAGCATCCTACCCCTCACGCCCTTGGAGGCTTGCGTCTCAGCCCCTACCGCAGTCCTCACGTCAGTCCTAGCCGGGGCTAAGGCATCGTTAATCCCGCCTCTAACCATCGCGACTATACGCTTGGCAAAGCTAGTGGCGTGCTCCTACGGACCCTCACAACCGCCAAGCTAGGCGCCCATATAACAATATCGTAGATAGCGTAAAAGTTAGATAGAGTAAAACACGAGCCAAAAACAGGGGAAAGCTTAACAGAAAAGATAAAGGACAGAGTGTAACTCAGCCGATTTCTACCAGGAAATGAGACGAAACCGCGAGAAAAGACAAATCTAATCCCCTTTATCCCTTATAAACCCGGTTTATAAACCCTTGAACCGTTATGGTTTTTGTATAATGGGTGGGTACTCCGAAAACGATATTAACGTGCTAAAAAGAGTTAAGACCGGGCCAAAGAGGCCCCACTCTCAGAAACTCTCAATGAAAAGAGAGTTGAGAGC
>CAZAZN010000048.1:0-11805 GCA_964489665.1 uncultured Thermofilaceae archaeon | reverse complement strand
CGGTCTACGAGGTAATCGCAAAGAGGAGGAGCATTAGGAGGTATGATCCGCGGCCTGTGCTTAAAGAGCACCTCCTGAAGATACTGGACGCCGCTAGGCTAGCGCCCTCAGCGAGGAACAGGCAGCCCTGGAGGTTCGTCGTCGTAACCGATCCCGAGAGGAAGAGGAGGCTTGCCGAAGCGTGCATGGGGCAGATGTTCATTGCGGACGCTGGCGCGGTTGTAGTGGCGCTCTCGGATCCTAAGGCCTCGCCGAAGTGGCACGCGATGGACACGATGATAGCCGTAGAGCACATGGTCCTCGTAGCGACGGAGCTAGGGCTCGGGACCTGCTGGATAGGTGCCTTCGACCCGGATGAAGTTAGGGAAGTGGTGGGAGCTCCCAAGGACCTTAACGTCGTCGCCGTACTCCCGATAGGGTACCCAGCCGAGAACCCGCTCCCTAGGCCTAGGAGGAAGCTTGAGGAGATATGCTTCAAGGAAACCTACGGCACGCCCCTAACCCCGGAGTTACTAGGCTGATCCAACTACCCTGCGGCCATCGAGCTTGACGTCCCACTTAACGAGCCTAGAATAGCTCTCGTCGTACCAAAACGTTCCGTCGACCCTACCGCCGTTTAACACATGGGCGAGCCACACCCTATCGTCATCCCACATCTCGTCTAGCGGGAGCCTATCGAGCGGGAACCAAGCTGGCTCGGCCTCGTCGCTAGGCCTCGGCGTGCCCCTAAACCTCCTACAGACGAATACGTGGACTATCCAGTCGGGCTCGTCGCGAGAGGAGTAGAACTTTAACACTCCCCTGTACTCTAGGTCTAGTGGCTCCACCCCGACCTCCTCCACGACCTCCCTCCTCGCGGCCTCCTCTAGGCTCTCGCCCTCCTCGACCTTACCCCCCACGCCGTTGTACTTTCCGATTCCGAAACCCTTCTTCTTCCTTATCAGCAGGACTTCGCCTCCCCTAATTATAAAGCACAGCGTCGCGACTATAGTCATCGCAGAAAACCCCTCTAGACCCCTTATAAGGTAATCCAATGAATCGTAGAGAGCTAATTTAGTAATGAGCTAACATAGACCTTTATCGAAATATATTTTGCTAAATAGTTTTAATTCGAGCATATAAACGCTCCTCGAAATGCTTAAGTAGCTGGATAATTAAGATACCAGCGGAGCTCAGGGGATCAGCATGCCCCAGACGAGGTTAGTCCTAATCGCTGCTGTCATAATAGCGCTACTAGTCGGAGTAGGCATCGGCTACGTGATTAAGCCCACCCCGCCGCCTCCCACCGGCGTAGTCCCCGAGGAGGAGTATAAGAAGGTCGTTAGCGAGCGTGACAGGCTGAAGAGCGAGCTCGAGTCCACTAAGAGCGAGCTGGAGAGGATAAAGAGCGAATACGAGAGCCTCAAGAAGGAGGTCGAAGAGCTGAGAGGCAAGGTCGTTAAGAAGCCGTTTGAGGGCGTTAAGGTAGTAGCGCTAGTTCACTCCGGCCACCAGGCGGTGCCCTGGAAGAAGTACGCCCCGCTAATCAAGGAGATCTACGGCATCGAGCTAGAGGTTGTTGAGGCGCCGCCAGAGGAGATCTACACCAAGGCGCTATTAGGTATTAGGGAGAAGCCAGCTAAGTACGACATCATCCAGTTCAATAGCGCCTTCATCGCCGAGCTAGCCCCCTACCTACTACCGCTAGACGAGTTCATAATGAAGCCCGGCGAGGGCGGCGTAGCTTGGGGCGACATACTGCCCGCCTTCAGGAAGTACCAGAACATGTGGGCTGGCAAGATCTACTCGCTGACCATCGACGGCGACATATTCTTCCTTTACTACAGGAAGGACCTGTTCTCCTGCCCAGAGGAGAGGGAGGCCTTCAAGGCCAAGTACGGCTACGACTTAAGGCCGCCTAGGACCTGGAAGGAGTTCCTAGACATCGCCGAGTTCTTCACCAGGAAGAAGGGCGAGAAGCTGTGCGGCCAGCCGCTAAAGAGGGACTTTTACGGCGCCGCCTTCCAGCTTAAGAAGCCCAGAATCTTCTACTGGTACCTATTCGTGTACTGGCCGTACATCGCCGCCGAGCGCAACGGCGACCCGCACTACTTCGACCCAGAGACCATGAAGCCGCTAATTAACAGCAAGGCCGCCGTCGAGGCCCTAGAGGTCCTAAAGAAGGCCCTCAACTACATGCCTCCAGGCGTCCTAGCCTGGGAGTGGGACGAGTGCTTCACCGCCTTCATGAAGGAGGGTTACGTCGCCATGACCATACACTGGCCCGACGAAGGCAAGAGGGCTCCTGAGCTGGCTCCGCTGCCGATACCTAACCCGCCGAAGCCCGAGCTAGGCGTAGCCCTGCCGCCGGGCGTTGAGAAGGACGGCAAGCTATACAGGTACACAATGATCGACGCTGCCTGGGTCGCCGGCATCGCTAAGAACAGCAAGAACCCGGAGGCTGCCTGGGCTGTGCTCAGCTTCATCTGCAGCCCGAGATATGACCTAGAGAGGGTAATGGCCCCAACCGACTACATGCCCGACACTGGCCACGACCCGTACAGGTACTCGCACATCTACTCCAAGAGGTTCCTAGAACTCAAGCCGCACTTCAAGATAATGATCGAGGCCTACGAGGAGGCGGCTACCCACGGATTCCCGCTACTTAAGATACCCGGCGCCTTCGAGTACCTAACCAAGCTAGCCGATTACGTACACGCCTACCTAAGCGGCGCCTACCCAGACGCTAAGACCGCCTTAGACGAGCTAGCCGCTGAGTGGGAGAAGATCACCGAGGAGTTCGGCAGGGAGAAGCAGCGCGAAGCCTACCTAGCGATGTGGGGACTTAAAGGTTAAAAGCGGCCGCCGCCAGGAAGTATAGGGGAGGATAATGCGTAAGCTAAAAAGCCCATCCCTATTTTTTATTTTGCCCGCCGTCCTGATTCTAATCGTCGTTGTCGTTTTCCCGCTGGTCTACACCCTCTACGTTAGCCTCTACGACTACGACCTTAGGCGGCTTAAGGTGAAGTTCGTCGGCGCAGGCAACTACATCGAGGCGTTTAAGGATAAGAGGTTCATCAGGTCGCTGATTAGGACGTTCCAGCTGATGGGGATGGCGCTGCCGATACAGCTGGGAGTGGGGCTTACGCTAGCGCTGCTGATATACTACTATATGGGCAGAGTTAGCAGGCCACTCATCGTCATACTCTCGCTTCCGCCGATGATAGCGCCCGTAGTCGTAGGCTACATGGGGAGGCTGATATTCCATCCCGGGGCTAGCCCGATAAACTACCTCTTCGAGCTGATGGGAATACCGCTTAAGCTTCGGTGGCACGCCTCCGCGCAAACCGCCTTGTTCACGATAGCCTTGATAGACTCGTGGCAGTGGACGCCGTTCGTAATGCTCCTGTTCCTCTCAGGGCTCTACGCCATCCCCAAGGAGATCTTGGAGAGCGCTAGGGTCGACGGCGCGACGATATGGAAGGAGATAAGGTACATCGTGCTACCGCTCCTAAAGCCAGTAGCCGTGGTAGCCGTGCTGTTCAGGGCCCTAGATATGCTTAGGATATTCGACACAATCTACATACTGACGTTCGGCGGTCCGGGTATGAGCAGCGAGGTGGTGTCGTTCTATGCCTACTTAGTAAGCTTCAACTACTGGAAGATAGGGTACGGAGCGGCGCTAAGCTGGGTACTAGCGATAATCCTGAGCATCCTAGTAACCCTGTACCTTAAGTACGTGATGAGAACGTACTAGGGGGTGGTAGGGGTGGTGAAGGGTAGGAGGCTGGTGTTTAAGGGGATCGCCTGGGTAGTGATGCTGCTAGCCTTAGCCGTCACGCTATTCCCGATATACTGGCTGGTGATAACCTCGATAGCGCCCGGAGAAGTCGTCATGACCTACCCGCCCCACTTCATACCGACGAAGATTACGCTTGAGTGGTGGGCGTACACGGTTAAGGCGATACGGAGACCGCTGATAAACAGCCTGATAATCTCGGGCACCGTAGCCGTTACGTCGTCACTCGTCGGCCTTGTATCTGGCTACGGCTTCGCGAGGTTTAGGAGACCTGACGATAGCGTGTTGTTCTGGATACTATCGATAAGGTTCATGCCAGCGATAGTCGCGGTCATCGCCTACTACCTGCTGTTCAGCAAGCTAAACCTGCTCGACACCTACATCGCCGTGATAGTTCCGCACTTGAGCATCGGCATACCGTTCGCAGTCTGGATGATGAGAGGTATCATACTGTCGATACCTAGGGAGCTAGAGGAGGCGGCGCTAGTCGACGGATGCTCTAGGATAGGCGCGGTGTTCAAGATAGTGTTCCCGCTAGCCCTCCCAGGGTTCCTCGTAACGATGCTCTTCACCTTCATATGGTCGTGGAGCGAGTTCATGTACGCGCTGGTGCTCACGGACGTTAACGCCGTAGTCCTGACGGTGACGATCGCCGGGATGAGGGAGGCCCACGGGCTGATGTGGGGAGCCGTCTCCGCCGCGGCGCTGATAGCCACCACCCCGATACTAGCGCTAGCCGTGCTACTCCAGAAGTACCTAGTGTCGAGCCTAGCCTTCTACGGCGTCAGAGGCTAGGAGGGGGCTAACCTTCAGTTCCTATTTCTTTTAGGAGCTGAACCCTAGCCCTCAATACCTCTTTTCTACGCTCACCCCTCAAGAGGGGGTTTGGGGGAGCTTGCCTTAAGACCTCAAGCTCGCCCCTACCGATCATTACCATGTAGCCTATAGGAGTTAGGTTAACTAGCATGAGGGCCCTGCGGGCGTAGTCAGAGGCCTTATCAGCTAAGCAGCTATCGAAGACGTGGAGCAGGTACGAGCGGTCTACGCCGTATAAGAGGAGGGCTAGCGCCTCGTCGAGCCCGCTATACGGCTTAAGCAGGGAGCTATCGGAGAAGTACTTAACCTCTAGGGCCGTTAGCTCATCGCCGCTTACGAGCAACAGGTCGATGTCGGGAAGCCCTAAGCCCTTAACCCTCCTACTAACGTACACCTTATACGTGCGCGATAGGTGAAACCTAAGGTACGTGTAGACAGACCTCTCCTCCCCGAAGTCCCTCAAGGGCTACCCTCGACCATCCTCCTAACCTTATCGTCTATGACGTAGTCGTAAAACTCGTTGAAGAAGCCCTCTAGCTCCTTGTTCGCCTGCTTATCCTTCTTCTTGCAAACTGGTACGTGCTCCTCTAAGGCGTAAGTATACACTATCCTATCGTATATGTACGTAGAGTATACTGGAATGGGGTACTTCCCGTAGAGCCTCTTCCCCTCGATCTCCGCCCTAATGCTCATCGCTATCTTTAAGTGCTTCTTAGACTTCAGCCTGTTAAACACCACGCCACCGCAGAGAGGTAGGCGCTCCACAGCTCCCAAGACCATCCTAGACAAGACACCAAGCGTCGCAGGGAGATCTATGAAAACGTACTTGATTCCCAGCTGCTCCTCTAGGGCCTTAACGAACCTCCTAAGAGCTAGTAGCCACACACCGCTCTTAGCAACCATCTCCCTCTCGATGTCGAGTATCCTGTAGCTACCGGGGATTATCATTAGCCTACTACTCCACGGCTTATCGGGCTTAACCACGAACTTCTCCACCTCTCTAACCTCCCCGCTCTTCATCAGCTACCTAAGCGCGTCGTACATCGAGACCCCAGAGCTCTCGAACTTCCTTAGATTCTCGTGGCCGAGCACGTAGAGCGATGCGCTCGCCTGAGCGTCGAGGTCGAGGATAAGCACCCGATCGCTCCCCTTAACGATCTCCGCGAGCATGTGAGCAGTATTAACGGTCAGCGTAGTCTTCCCAACGCCTCCCTTCACGCTCAGGAATGCTATGGTCTTCAAAATATCACCTATTAGTTAACCCCTAAGTTATATGTGCCTTAAAGACCCATTTAAACTCTAGCGGCGATAAAAGTAGGGTTGTAAGAGCTACTCCATCACGGAATTAAAGGGGCCGTGGAGCGGTATGACATTAAAGCCGCACGCTTGACTTTAGATATGTGGAGCCTGTAATAATGACAGTATACCTAGAGGTCGAGCCCCTAAGGGACTGCATACTGCCGCCGTTCACTAGCAAGGTGACGAGGACTGCTTACGCCGCGCTTACGGGCTCTCCCCCTAAGTTCCCTAAGCGGCGGGCCTCGTTCTCAGTGCTGTTTAGGGACGGCAAGCCACTTTACAGGACACTTAAGCCGGGAGGCGGCGACTACAGGAGGCCGAGGATAGTGGCCGAGGCTGGTAAGACGCTAACGTGTAGGATCTCCGTCATATTCGAGGAGCCCCCACCACTCCCCGAGGTTTCGGCCACGTTTAAGGTAGGGGCAGCGGAGCTGGAGGCTAGGATACACCACGTTGAGCTACTAAGGGCCTCGGACGTAGAGCTGAAGGTCCCGAGGAAGTTCGTCGTGAAGTTCCTAACGCCAACCCTCCTGCCTGTCCCAGGTAGGGGGAAGCTCCTGAAGAGGCTAGGGGTTAGGAGGAGATACAGGCTGATCCCGGACCTGCCGCTAGCGCTCATGCTACTAGCTTACGACCTTAGGCTCCAGGGGGTCCTGGACGTATCGCCGGTTAGGGTGTTTAAGTGGGCTTACGCAGCGCTCGCAGAGCTTGACTACTCGGTTAAGCCCGTAACCGTGCTCTACACCGTTAGGGAGGGAAAGCCGGCCGTGGAGAGGGGGTTCGTAGGGTACGTAGCGTACGAGCTACTAGACCCTGAGAGAACCGAGCTCCTCTACAAGCTCCTCGGGTTCGCGGCTAGGTTCGGGGTGGGTAAGTCCAGGAGCATAGGCTTCGGACATGTCGAGATAACCCCTATGGGCTAGTACCGTACCGGCAGAAAGAATGTTGAAGAAAAGCTGTTGACTCGTGAAACGCCCGTTAACCACCTACTGCGCATATTAGATGGTTAGGTATCGCTTCACTTCTGTCCCTAGCTTCCCTCTAACCCCCTCGGATCATGACGGAAAAGATATAGCGCTGTTAGTACTTACTAAACTAGGTGGTACGTTGAGGTACGTCATCGACCAGCGCCCCGCGTACTCGATTCTGAAAGTGTTCCTAGAGCCGGGGGAGAGCGTTACCAGCGAGGCCGGGGCGATGGTGCTGTTCAAGGGCGACGTCGAGTTAAGGACCCATACGGGCGGCATACTGAGGGGGCTCCTTAGGGCGGCCCTAGCGGGGGAATCCCTATTCCTCAACACCTACGTCGCGAGGTCCTACGCTGAGATCTGGTTTGCGCCCTCAGCCCCTGGAGACATCTCCTACATACCGCTCGATGGCGAGTGGATAATACAGGACACCTCGTACCTAGCCCACCACGGAGACATCGACCTATCGGTCGCGTGGAGGGGGCTTAGGGGGCTCCTAGCGGAGGGCGAGCTCGTCTGGCTTAAGGCGTCGGGTAGGGGCGGGGTCTGGATCTGCGCCTACGGAGGGCTCGAGGAGGTTGAGGTGCCAGCTGGGAGCAAGGTGACCATCGACAACTTCCACTTCGTAGCCATGCCAGCCGACGTTAGATGGAGGGTTAGGAAGTTCGGCGGCTGGAAGAGCTTCCTGCTAGGCGGCGAAGGGTTAGTATTCGAGGTCGAGGGCCCAGCTAGAGTCTACCTGCAGACGAGGATCCTGCCACCGTTCGCTAAGCTACTGAAGAAGTACCTACCGGCGAGGAGGAGCTAAAAACAAAAATTTTTAATATTAATTTTATTTAGCGCTAGGCTTTCTAGGAGCTAAACCTTGAGGGAGACTCTCGCTAAAAGCTTCCCCTATAGGTCGGGTAAAGGTTTAGGTGGCTACGACTTCCTCAAGCCCTCCCTTCTCGAGCTTAGCCGTTATCTCGCCTATTAGCTTGGAGAAAGCTATCGAGCCTCTTAGATCCTACACTTCTTAGGCATCGGCGTGATCTTTGCTCGTGATTGTTCGAGAAACGCTACTTGCTGATGAACGCTACGTTATCGATCCTAACCATGGGGGTTATGACGCGGTGGGGGGTCCTCCTAGCCTCCTTCGTGAGGGCCGAGATGTTCTTTAGGAACTCGTACATGTTCCCTGCGATCATGCACTCCCTAACCGGGTACTTCTTCTCGCCATCCTCTATGTAGAAGGCCTGCTTAGCCGTCCCCGAGACTATGCCGTCCTGGAACCTTATCAGCCCCGAGAACCTGCTGACGAGGAGGCCGCGCTTAATGTCCCCTATCAGCTCGTCTAGGCTCCAGTCCCCGGGCTCAACGATGGTGTTCGTCGGGGCCACCGTTAGTATGTCGGCCGCGTTGCCCGTAGGCTCCATGTTAAGCAGCCTAGCGGTGAACGTGTTGTTTAGGAAGGTCCTTAGGACCCCCTTCTCCACGACCACCTTCCTCATCGTCGGCGAGCCCTCCCCATCGAAGCTGGAGGAGCCGAGGCCGGCTGGGAGCGTCCCGTCGTCTACTATCGTTAGCTTATCGGAGGCTATCGCCTCCCCGATCTTCCCGGCTAGCGGGCTACTGCCGCGCCACACCATGTACCCGTTGTAGGCGTAGGCTAGGGTCGCGAAGAACAGGGCGGCGAAGTCGTAGTCCATTATTAGGCTGCCCCTAAAGCTCTGTATGGGCTTAAGGTGGAGCGAGTCCAGCGCCTTACGCGCGGCGCTGCGCGCAACCTCCTCTACGTCGACGTCTAAGCGCCTAGAGGCGTCGAACTCGAAGGCGAAGCTACCCACCTCGCCAGCCTCTTTAGCTACAGTTAGCGCCGTAACCGACATCGAGGTGTACTTCTCGGACGCGTAGACGCCCGTACTAGACGCTATCTCCACGCTTAGGACGCTACAGGTTACGCTACCGCCCATTACCGAGACCTTCTCACTAACCTCCTTAGCCGTGGACAGCACGGTCTTAGCCATCTCGACGATCTCCTCGACGGGTAGCTCGGCTATCCTCTCGTCGTACAGCCCCTCTACCTTACTCAGAGGCTTGGGCTCGGGGAGGCCGCTCCAGTGCTCGTTAGGCCTTAGGGCTAGGGCCATCCTATAGGCCCTCTCGACGCACTTGAACGCCTCCTCCCTCCCTACCCTGCTGACGGCGGCCGTCGCTATCCTCTTGCCGACGATGACTGCTACTTCCAGCTTATCGCTAACCTTAAAGGAGGTCCTGGAGAGCTCGTCGCTCTCAAGCTCTGCGGACGAAGACCTTAGGTTCTTGTACGTCGCGAAGGCCTCGGTCGCCCCCAGCTTAAGCGCGTACTTTACGACCTCCTCTACCAGGCTCACCTAGCACCACCCACGATGATCTTACACCTTATGTGCGGGCCCCCGCCGTCCACGGGGACCCATTGCCACTTTCCGCACATGCCAGGCGACTCGATCTTCAGGTCGTTGGCTACGGCGTCCACGCTCTTAAGCACCTCGACGGCATTCCCCGAGACGGTAACGCCCCTGTAAGGCTCCTTCAGCTCCCCGTTCTCTATCCTCCAGGCCTCCTGAACGTTGAACATGAAGTCGCCGTTAGCGTCGGCCTGCCCCCCGAACCCTCCCTTAAGGTAGAAGCCCTCCCTAGTCTCCTCGATTATCTCCTCAGGCTTCCAGTCGCCGGGCAGCATGTAGGTGTTCCTCATCCTAACGAGCGGAGCGTACCCGTAGTCCTGGGCCCTAGCGTTCCCCGTAGGCTCCATGCCTAGCTCGGCCGCCGTCTCCCTGCTCTGCATGTACTCCTCAAGGACCCCCTTCTCGACGATCACCACCCTCCTCGCCTTAACCCCCTCGTCGTCGTACGGCGTCCACCCGTTAGCGTACTCCGGTAGCGGGTCGTCGACTATCGTGACGAGCTCCGACGCCACTTGCCGGCCTAGCTTACCGGTTAGCACGCTACCCGTGATGATGTGGTCCGCCTCGGCGCAGTGGCCGAAGGCCTCGTGGACTATCAGGCCCAGGATGTCGTTGTCCAGCACCACGGTGGATAACCCGCCCTTCGGCATGCCGGCCTTAACCAGCCTTATCGCCCTCTCAGCGACCTCCTTAACCATGCCGTACGGCCTATCCCCCCTTAGGAGCTCGTAGCCCCTAACCCCGCCGATAGCGTCATATGAGGGAGAGAGCGATCCGGCCTCGCCGGCCACCACGTAGGCGGCTAGGTAGGTCCTCACGGCCTCGACGACTACCTCAGCCCCCTCGCTGCTAACGAACGCCTTCCTCGTCCTACGGTCGATGTAGCGTATCGAGACGTCCTTAACCACCTTCCCGTAGGAGCGGGCGAGATCGTCCAGCTCTAGCACTAGCTTAACCTTCTCGCCTGGATCGACGCTAGCCGGGTCCTCCTTTATGCTCGCCTTAACGTGGTCCTTACACACTCTGACGTCCGCCAGCTTAACCGGCTTACCCCTAGCTGGAGCTGCAGCCCTAGCCATCTTAACGGCGCTCTTAACGGCCTCTAGCAGCGCCTCCTCGGTGACGACCTCGGTGGAGGAGAAGCCCCAAGCCCCCTTAACGATAACCCTAACGCCGGCGCCAGCCCTCCTCCAGATAGTCGACTTCTCGACAGAGCCCATCCTAACGGATATCTCCGACCCCTCCCTCTCCTCTAGCCTGATGTCGGCGTAGGAGGCGCCCAGCCTGCAGGCCTCCTGGACAGCCCTGTGCAGGAGGTCAAGATCCATACGCGAGATTTGGCGAGGAACGAATATTAAGCATAGCCTCGCCGCGCCGCGGTTAAAGCTAGTCGCCCCACCTCCTCCTCTCAATCCCCGCCTCGGCGAAGATCCTGTCCACGGCCTCGTCAACCTTCTTCGTAAGCTCGTCGGCGAACCCCTCAGCCTCTAGGACTATGTCCTTAATCTTCTCGACGGCCTCGCCTATGCTAGTCTCCGGGTCGAACTCCACCGTAACCTGGACGGAGTAGTGGCCGTCGTCAACGTCCACGTAGACGCTATGCCCCATCCTCTCCAGGTACGCTACCATGGCGCTAACGTAGTCGTCGAGGGATATCGGCGGGAGCCAGTACTTGCGGTAGAAGTACGCCTCCTTCCACGCGTAGCAGGAGTCCTCGGTCCTCGAGACCTCGACGAACTCGTCGGCGATCATGAGGGTAACGCCTGGGGGCAGGTCTCTGAACTTAAGGTCGTAGACGAGGCTTAGCGGGACGTCCTGGACGAAGTACTCGCGCTTAAGCCCGCCCTCCTCCTCGTACTCCTCAACTTCCGCCGGGAAGTAGACGCCCTTTATCAAGACACCATCCGTCGCTAAGCTCACCTTACCCGATGGAGCGCTGGACTTCTTGCGCCGCAGCTCCTCGAGCTTAGCTAACACGAACCTCCTATCCTCGCTCGTTAGGACGTTAGCACAGGCCTTAAGGCACTCCTCATAGGTTATGCTGCCCCTAGCGCACGCCCTCACTATCTCTAAGAGCTCCTCGACCAGCTCAGCCCTCCTTGCGATCCTCTCGTCCTCTAACTCCGACTCCTCGAGCTCCCTTAGCTTAGACTTAAGGGCCCTGATACACTTCCCTAGATCGCCCTCGTAGAGAGGTATGAGAGCGCCGCTCAGGTCTAATAGGTCCTCAATCTCTTCCTCCCTGCTCTCCCTCCACACCTCCATGTCCTCCTCTATAAGCCTCCTAACGTACTCCGAGGGCTCCACCCCCTCCTCAACCAGCCTGCTCATCAGCTCGTCGTAGAGGTCGTCCGGCAGCTCAACCTCTAGCTTCATCCCAGCACCCTACAGCTCCCGTGAGGAAGGGGGCGCGCCCCCATAAATCAACCGCTAGCCCCTCAGCACCCTCTCAGCCACCTCCCCAGCCCACCTCTCGCATCTACCCCTCTCGCCCTTAACCGGCTTGAATAGCCAGCCC
>CAZAZN010000047.1:0-11925 GCA_964489665.1 uncultured Thermofilaceae archaeon | reverse complement strand
ATCCAGGAGCTCATGGAGGCTACCGGCTATAGGCTCCTATCTAGGCGCGTAGTGCCCGACGACGTAGAGGCGATAAGAGCTGCTCTCAGGGAGGAGGTGGAGCGCGGGGCCGACGTGGTCGTGTTCGCGGGGGGTACGGGGCTGGCGAGGAGCGACGTGACGATAGAGGCCGTGAAGCCGCTGCTAGAGAAGGAGATTGAGGGGTTTGGCGAGCTCTTCAGGTGGCTAAGCTACCGCGAGATAGGCTCGGCGGCGATGCTAACCAGGTGCACGGCCGGCGTATACAGGGGCTCGGCCGTGTTCTGCATACCAGGGTCTCCACACGCAGCGAGGGTCGCCGTTAGGGAGCTGATAGCTCCAGAGGCACCCCATATAGTCAAACATGCTAGGGAAAGCTAAACGCGCGGAGCAATGGTCAAAGGGGTTTAGGGGCGCTTTACTTTAGCAAATGGGGGCGCAATTAATAAAACGGGGGGAGGGCTGGGGAGGCGTGAGTATCTAGGGCGGGAACATGCGGGTCGAGCTACTTGAGCTCTGCAGGCAGCTTGAGTATTGCTCTAAGGCTCTAGAAAGCCTAATCTACTCGGAGAATTATGGCGAGCGAGGTAAGGCCCTCCTCAGGATGGCGCATTGTATGTTGAGGTCGAGTAGCCAGATCATAAGCTATGTCGTTAACCAGCGGGACGCTGATAATAGCCCATAGGGGCGCCTCCGCAAAGGAGCCCGAGAACACGCTAAGGGCGTTTAGGCGGGCGTTCGAAGAGGGGGCGGACGGAGTAGAGGTCGATGTAAGGGCTTCTAGCGACGGTGTCTTAGTCGTTATCCACGACTCCAGCGTTGATAGGACTACCAACGGGAGAGGCTGGGTAAGGGCCATGAAGTTTTCCGAGCTTAGAATTTTAGACGCTGGGAAGGGCGAGAGAATACCGACCCTTCGCGAGGCCCTCGAGCTAGCTAGTAGCTACGGGGGCCTCGTCGAAGTCGACGTTAAAGTTAGGGGGTTTGAGAGGGAGATCATCGAGGAGGTTAAGCGGGTTGGGATGCTGGATAACGTGTTCTTCACGTCGCTAAGCCTCTTAGCCCTAAGGGAGATTAAGAGACACGAGCCGCGAGCGAGGATCGGCCCCCTTCTCCTAACGAGCGTGCTAGCCGAAGTCGACCCCGTTGAGCTCGCGCTAAAGCTTGACGCTAGCTTCCTACACCTCTGCGATCCGCTGGACGTTACGGAGGAGCTAGTTGAGAGGGCTCACTCCAGCGGGCTTATGGTGTTCGCTGGCACGACGGACGACCTAGCGTTGTTGAGGAGGCTCGTGGCGATGGGGGTTAACGCGATAACGCCTAATGACCCGTCCCTTGGGGTTAGAGCGATAAGAGAAGCTTTAGGGGTTTAGCTAGCGCGCGCCCGCTCCGCCTCCGCCGAAGCCCCCGCCTCCGCCGAACCCGCCTCCGCCGCCGCCCTTACTCGCTCCGACGCTCGACATAGTCCTAGATATCACCGTCCTACCCCTTGTCACGAATAGGGCCTCGACCGTTAGCGGCACGCCTAGGGCCTCCATGGCCTTAACGACTTTCTCGCCAACGCCTAGGGCCGTGCCGTAGACGAGCCACTCCTGCCACATGGCTATGTCCTCGGGCTTGTACTTCTGTATCATCGCGAAGTTCCTTAGGAAGTTCCTGAATGCCTGCCACTCTAAGTACTCCTTGTAGGCTTCGTCCTTCCACCTACCGAACACCTGGTCAGGGGGTATGGCTAGGGCTATGGCGTCGAGCAGTAGGCAGCCGAAGGGTATCGCCAGCATGAGGTCGCACGGCTTCATCGAGGGCGTATCTAGGAACGGTACGGTGAACATGAAGGCGAAGGGAATAAGCACCGCTGCTACGATCGCGTAGCCCCTAACGCCCTTCCTAACGAGGAACTTAGCCGCGTACTTCGTCATCCAAGGCATGCCCCTGACTAGCTTCCTTAGTGCCCGCGAGAGCTTAATGGCGAAGAACCTATCCTCCTCAGCCCTCTCCCCAGCCTTCTTAAAGCTCAGCTCACCTCCCTCACCGCATGTCTCGATAAGCTTAACGACCTCCTTCTCGTAGTCGTCGAGCTCCGCGCTCGAGGAGCGCTTAAGCTTTAGTACGACGTCGTCCTCGCTTACCTCCATGTCTATGATGCCTTTCCTCTTAAGGTCTAGGACGGTCGCATAGAACGCGTTAGGCCCTATAGTCGTCGCGTCTCCGCTGAAGAGGAGGTCTACCTCCCAGGGCTTCCTAGAGGGGTTCGGCACGAAGCTTAAGTACTCGGGGACGGTTACCGCCCTCTCCCTCCCTCTCGCGAAGTAGAGTATCACGGTGAGGGTCGGGAACGCTACGGCGAGGACCCTCAGGGCTAGGGACGCCCACTTAGCGGCGTTATACTTGATATCGTACATGAAGTTGGCGAAGTCCGTCGCCTTTAGCACGTCGCTGTGTTGCCTGATGACGGCGTAGTACCTGGCGCGTCCCCTTAGCACCATCTCGACTTCTAGTAGCTGGTCGCTAAGGCTAACCCCCTCCACCCTAACCCTATCGTCGAGTACCTTTACGGAGTACGTTGGCGTGTGCACGTAGATCCTCTCGACGTCCTCTCGCGGCACCAGCACTTCTACAAGCACCTTCGAGTACGGGAGATGCTCATCGGCGAGTTTCAGGTTGAGGTGGTAGAAGCGCCCATCGTACTCCATAGGGGGCTTGATCACGTACTCGTAGACTACCTCGTGGTCGCCTAGAGGCACGCCTCCGGGGAAGTAGCAGCCAGCCTCGTTCCTAAGGGCCTTGCTCGCTATGGTTGCCTTCCACGACGTAGTGTAAATGTTCCCCATGTAGTCCTTAACGTACCATACCGAGCCCGCGGGGCACTTAAGCGAGGTGAGCATGATGTGTGGCTCGTTTAGGGGCTTAAGGGAGAGCGGCGCCCTCCACACCCTGTAGAGCATCGTGTAGTGCCCTCCCCTTACGTGGTAGACGTAGCGCTCAGCGAGCCTGCCCGTGTAGGGGTTGTAGGACGCTTCGTAGTCTACGACTATATCGCCTGAGGGCGTTAGTATAATGCTTGGAAGGGCTAGGGCTAAGACCGCAGCTACCGTAGTTATCACGAGACTGAGGGCGAGCCACTTAAGCTCGCCCAGCATTACTTCTCCTCCCTCAGCCTTATCCTAGGCCTCTCCTCTATCTCCCTTCCCCCTACGTGGAGGTACGGTAGCTCCCTAGCTCCTATCATTCCGGCGATGATGTTAGAGGGGAACGTGCGAATCCTAGTGTTGTACTCCTGCACGATGTTGTTGTACGTGTACCTTAGCCTGGCGATCTCGTCCTCTATTGACTTTATAGAGTCCATTAGCTTCGAGACCGCCTCGGCGGTTCTAAGCGTCGGGTAGGCCTCAGCGACAGCTATTATCCTCCCGAGGATGGCCCTAGACTCCCGATCTATATCCCTAATCTGCTCAGGGGTCGCGGTTGCTATCGCTGCCCTCATCTTCGTAATGTTCTCTAGCGTCTCCTTCTCGAAGATCGCGTACTCTCGGGTAGCCTCAGCCAGCTGCGTTATCATGTCGAGCCTCTTCCTGAGGGCGACCCTTATCTGGCCGAGCGTAGCCTGCGTAGCTACCTCGAGGGCCTTAAACCGGTTATAGGTGTAGATTACGTAGGCTATTACGCCTATGATTATAGCCGCCGCTAATATCGCGATTAGTATCCCTATCACGCACATCTCTACGGCTTAGACTTAATAGCTCTTACGATCGCGGCAGCAGCTCTCGGAGCCCGAGGGCGTAGCCGCTCTAGCGTCCTCTAAACCTCTTTACTTATCCGCTTTTAACCCCCTAAAGCCCTTACTTGATGATGTCCGAGCCGTTGATCCTGCATAGGAGGTCTCAGAACCTCATAGCGGCTAGGCTGGGACCTGGCGTCTTCGCGACGAGGCTAACGAAGGAGGGGGTCAGGCTAGCTAGGGAGATGGAGCTCAAGGTCGTGCCTGAGTGTAGCTTTACTGTGAGGTTCTTTAGGAAGAGAAGGGACCTCTGGGACCTACTAGCTCCTGAGGCGTTCGACATAATCAGCGGGAGCTAGCGGTTCGCCCCTCGAACCCAACGCTAATAGGTTCAGGTCCCCACATAGGCTAGATGGCGTATGCGGAACGCTGCCTAAGGCTCGCCCCCTTAACGCCCGGCGAGAGAGAAGCCTTAGCGGCCGCGAGGGAAGTTCTCCTAAGGGAGCGAAGGAGCTACTTAAGGGCGGCTAGGAGAGTGCCTTATCGAGGATTGTCATTACGAGGACGCCGAGCACCACGCCGTAGCTAGCCGCCCTCTCGTGGCCTATCCTATGCGTCTCCGGTATCACCTCGTCGCTCACGACGAATATCATCGCCCCCGCGGCGAACCCTAAGGCTATAGGTAGGACGCTGGCTGATGTCGACGCTGCTAGGGCTCCCAGGACCGCCAGGGGGAGTTCTACGGCCCCGCTCAGGGCGGAGACGAGGTAGGCTCTGCCCCTGCTCATGTTCGACGCTGAGAGCATCGAGAAGCCTACTGAGAGCCCCTCGGGCACGTTCTGTAGCCCTATCGCGATGGCGAGGGCTAGCGCGTCGCTAAACCTTCCTGAGGTGAAGCTCACGCCGACGGCAAGCCCCTCGGGCATGTTATGTATCGTGACGGCTAGCGCGAAGAGGACCGCTGCCTTAAGCCTCTCGGCGTAGACCCCCTCAACCCCCTTAAACTCGTGCATGTGGGGGACGAGCCTATCAGCGACCGTAATGGAGGCGGCTCCGAGGAGGAAGCCTAGGAGCGGCGGGAGGAGCCCGCCCATCTCGATCCCTGGCAGTAGAAGGCTCGTAAAGCTAGCCGCCATCATAACGCCAGCTGCGAACCCCAGCCCTAAGTCGAGGACCTTACGGGAAGGTCTCTTCAGGAGTAGTACGGGAAGCGCGCCTGCGGCGTTAAAGGCCGTAGTAAGGGCCCCGCCCAGCGCCGCGAGGATTAAGGGCTCCAAAGTTTCACACCTTAGCCTCGCTCCTCCACAGCTTTACTACTTTAAGCTTTTTCCAAAATCCTAGCCCGTTAGCCTTTAACTCCAATGATCCTCAAGACGCGTCGGTATGTTCACGGGCGGGCGTTCGCGCGTTAAAGGCCTAGGGCGTCGAGCTAAGCTAGTGCTCATCGCCACGCTAGTGATTATCGTTTGCGCCGTAGCGCTCCTGCGGTTCAAGCCTAGGGTCGTAGAGATTAGCTATAGGCGGGAGTTACAGGTTGGAGACCTCTAAGAGCTTGAGGTGAAGGTTAAGGGGCTCGTGCTAAGCGTTAAGGTTGAGGTAATGTTTCCAAGCCGCAGTGTTAAATGCTTTCTGGCTGCAAGGCTATGCTCAAGGCTGGGGAAGAGGGGGCTTACGAGGCGCGCGTATACGTCCTATGGCTTACCGGGTGGGAGGAGTCCGCGCGTTTCTCCTTTACGGCTAGGGATAGCCCGCGCGTTTTGATCGAGGCCCCGGAGGAGGTGGAGCTTAGTCAGCCCCTAGTGGTTAAGATCTCGGCCTACGACTCTAGCGGGATCGTCGTTCTTAAAGCCCGCGTAAACGGGAGCGAGGTGCCTTTGGAGAGGCGAGGCGGCGTTTGGACCTTTACGCTCACCCCCGCGGAGCCTGGTCTGCTGATGATAGAGGCTACGGCTGTAGACCCTTACGGCAACGAGGGCCCGGCTAGCCTTAGGGTGAGGGTGGTAGAGCCTACGCTGCTAAGGGAGCTTGAAGAGGGGCTTAGCGAGGTCGAGGCTCGGGCCCTACGCCGTCTATACTTGCTGAACTCCTCCTTGGTGAGAAGAGCGCAGCCTAGCCTGCTAAGGCTTGCCGCTAAGCACCCCGGGAATCTAAGCGAAGAGCAGGCCCTAGGCCTCATCGACCCTAGCGTCGTGAAAGCAGCGGTCTTAGTAGAGGTGGACGGCTGCAGCCCAGAGCACCTAGAGGCGGTTAAGGCGCTGAGGAAGTTTAACCTCCCCTACGCCGTAACCTTCCCAGCGTGCTGGATTAAGGCATGTCGTCCCGTGGCTGAGGCGCTGGAGGTGGCGGAGGAGGTCGTGTGCAGCGCCTACGCCCGCGTCTCACTGCTAAGGCTACCACGCCGCCTAGCGGAGGTGGAGCTAAGCCTAGCCGAGAGGAGGCTAGGAGAGGCGGGGGTCAAGCCAGTCACGGGGGTCCTAGCACCGCCCTGGGGGGAAATTAGGGTTGAGGACGTTAACGAAACCTACGGGCTCATCATTTCAGTTGGCGCTAGCCGGGCTGAGCTGTACTCCTACGGTAGCGTAGTTGTTTTCGAGGTCCCTTCGGCCCCGCAGGTCGGCGTCGTCGATAGCTTCTGCGTACTTCACGTTCCATTGAGCTCTCTCGTTGACGGGGCTTCGAAGAACGCAACCATCAACCTGCTAAGCGAGCTATCAAGGGGTTCCCTTGAGGGGAGGAGGGCGGTCGATATCTCTCTCGCTGCTAGCCGAAGCCTTAGAGGCCACACTCCTCCCTAGGCGAGTTCCTAGGCTTGAGAGGCTTAAGCTGGCTTCAGGGTGCGAGGAGCTATGGGAGAGTTACCTTAGCCTCCTTAATGAAGCCCTAGAGCTAGCGGAGAAGGCCGGAGAGGACTGGAGGGCTAGGCTTTGCGAAGCGGTGGTAACTAGCCCCTTCTGGACTCCGACGGGCCGTGGAGAGGTTGAGGCGTACGAGGAGGCGGTTAGGAGCCTCGGTCTCCTAATACACGTCCTGCGAGTGGCTACTCTCGGAGTGAAGAGCTAGGTGTACCAGCTCCAGAACGCTAGGCTCGAGGAGCTTATGGCCATACCCGTCGACCTACTAGTCGTAGACCCAGACGACTCAAGCTTTACGCGCGAGGACCTACTAGAGCTTAAGTCTACCGGCAAGGTAGTGCTCGCGTACATCGACGTAGGGGAGGCGGAGGACTACAGGGACTACTGGGACCCGTCGTGGTACCGGAGCCCGCCGGAGTGGCTGGGCGAGGAGAACTCCGACTGGCCTGGCTGCTACTACGTCAAATACTGGTACGAGGAGTGGAGGAGGATAGTGCTCGAGAGGATCAAGCACGTCGTAGAGCTGGGCTACGACGGGGCCTACCTAGACGGGATGAGTACTGGGAGGAGAGGGGCTATAGGCGGGCTAGGGATGAGATGGTGAAGCTAGCCATCGAGGTATCGAGGTTCGCTAAGGGGCTTAGGAGCGGCTTCCTGATATTCCCGCAGAACGGGGTAGACCTCCTAGCCCTCGACGAGTACCTCGCCGCGATGGACGGCGTAGGCAAGGAGGATACGTGGTTCCTTCTGAACGAGAGGAGGAGCCCAGGAGAGGTGCAGCACGACTTAGAGCTCTTAAGGCTAGCTAGGAGCAGGGGTAAGCTGGTACTAGTAGTAGACTACCCCACCGACCCTGACAAGGTTAGAGAGTTCTTCGATAAGGCGCTAGCGGAGGGCTTCGTACCCTACGTCGGGCCCCTAGACCTAGATAGGGTCGGCTATTTCAAGCCACCTTAGGGAGAAGAGTGGTGTCCAACGCGCGGTGCGTCCCACCTCGCCCTCATCCTAGCCTCGCGGGCCTGTCAGGCGGGGCTCCAAGTAGAATTAGCCCCTACCGCTTATTAACCTTCCCTTAACGCCTCCCTTATCTTAGAGAGTAGTTCGGGCTTGCTCCTTAGGAATCTGACTAGCTTGTCTATCCTCTTAAGTGTCTCCTCGCTTATCGAGTGCTCGATTCTACAGGCGTCCTCCTCAGCTAGATCCTGCGGGACTCCGAGGACCTCCTCTAGGAAGCTCTTAAGCAGGACGTGGCGCCTGTAGACTCTCTCGGCTATCCTCCTACCCTCCTCCGTGAGCTCTATCAGCTCCCTCTTCTCGTACCTTACGAGCCCCTTATCGGCTAGCCTATCTAGGAACTCCACGACGCTCGGCGCGGTTATGCCGAGCATCTGAGCTAGGTCCTTAACCCTGATAACTCCCTTCTTATTGACTAGGAGGTACATCGCCTCCAGATATTCCTCCTCTCGACGGGTCAGCATCCTAACAGCCTCGCTAGGATTACTCCACCTTCCCTTATTTAAAAGGCTCTTCTAGGGAAGGCGAGTTTTTAGTATAATTTTATTTATTCTACCTAGCTTAAGGTCATTAATTAGCTCGTTGGGTTAAACTTTAGGTGCAATCGCACATAAAGGCAAAAAGTTTTAATATTCGGGCTTCCTAAGCCTCTCGGCGTTAGGGGCGCCGAAATGGTGGCTCATATGACTGGCAGGTGGGGAGCGCTCCGCAGAGCATGGGGTGAAGGCGTTAAGCCACTAGCCTACGTTAAGGAGGGATCGACGGTCGAGGTAGTGTACGTTATCGCTGGGAGGGGGCTCGCTAGGAGGCTTGCCGAGATGGGGATAACCCAGGGTGCTATCCTAAAGGTTCTTAGAAGCATGTCGCCTGGACCCGTGGTCGTCGAGAGCGTTAATAGGGGCGGGGCGCTCCCCGGCTGGAACAGGATCGCGCTCGGCTACGGGGTCGCGAGGAAAGTTATGGTAAGGGAGATAGGTGAGGGGCATTAGGAGGGTTATTAGGGTTGGCGTCGTCGGGAACCCTAACGTGGGTAAGTCGGTAATTTTCAATAGGCTTACTGGCGGGCGTGCGTGGGTTGGCAACTGGCCTGGGGTTACTGTCGAGAAGAAGGTTGGGAGGTTTTGGCATAAGGGCTTTGAGGTAGAAGTCGTCGACCTGCCGGGGATATACAGCTTAACGGCGTACAGCTTAGACGAGCTGATAGCTCGCAACTTCGTCGTAGAGGAGAGGCCGGACGTCGTGGTGGACATAGTTAACGCGGCTAGCTTAGTTAGGAGCCTGTACCTCACGATATCGCTGCTCGAGATGGGGGCTAACCTCGTCGTGGCCCTGAACATGGTGGACTTAGCCGAGGAGCTGGGCTTCGAGGTCGACCCGGAGGCGCTGTCAAAGGAGCTCGGCGTCCCAGTCGTGCCGATGATCGCTATTAAGGGGGTTGGCTTCGAAGAGCTTAAGGATAGGATAGTAGAGGCAGCGTCGCACAGGCTAAGGGTCGGCAAGGTGGTAGACTACGGGGAGCTAGTTGAGCGCGCGATCGAGGAAGTTTCCGAGGTGTTAGCGCGCGATCCAGAGCTAGCGTCTAAATACCCTCTGCGCTGGATAGCCATTAAGCTCTTGGAGGGGGATAGGGACGTTGAGGAGAGACTTAAGGAGAGGACTACAGGCCTTAAGGCCGTTAGGCTTGCCGAGAGGCTTAGGGTAGAGCTCTCCGAGGAGCTCGGCGTCGAGTTGGAGGAGTATATCGTCGATAGGAGGTACGAGCGCGCCCTAGAGGTCGCTAGGGCATGCATTAAGGCGGGCGAGGTTAGGCACGTGACGCTAACAGACGTAATAGACATGGTGGTTACCCACAGGGTGTTCGGCGTGCCCATTCTCCTAACGGTCCTCTACCTAGGGTTCAAGCTAGCATTCGACGTAGCAGCCCCCTTCTCAGACCTCCTAGACGTCCTATTCAGCGAGGTCCTGCGTGAGGCCGTCCTATCCGCGCCTTTCCTAGGAGGGGCCGTTAAGTCGCTCATAGCCGATGGAATCATCGTGGGCGTAGGCAACGTGCTGGTCTTCCTGCCGAGCATAGCGCTCCTATACCTCTACATCTCGGTGCTAGAGGACCTCGGCTACATGGCCCGAGCCGCGTTCGTCGTAGATAAGCTGATGTACAGGCTTGGGCTTACGGGCCGCTCCTTCATACCCATCTTCGTGGGGTTCGGCTGCAACGTCCCAGCCGTCCTAGCAACGCGGACGATACCGGACGAGAACGAGAGGATCGTAACCGCGCTCGTAGTCCCCCTAGCGTCGTGCGCGGCTAGGCTCCCAGTCTACCTCCTGCTAGCGGGCGCGTTCTTCCCCAGCTACGTCGGCAGCGTAGTAGTTAGCATGTACCTCCTAGGTATAGCCTTGATAGCCCCCATAGCGTTCCTCCTGAGGAAGTTCGTCCTAAAGAGGGGGTACGCAGGGTTCGTAATGGAACTCCCGCCCTACATGACCCCCATGCTGAGGAACGTCGCGATAAAGACCTGGGAGAGGACTAAGGGCTTCTTAAGGAAGGCTAGCAGCATCATACTGGCGGCCACGGTCCTAGCGTGGCTCCTCTCCGTCACGGGCCCCTCAGGGTACTTAGGTCCAGCCGCGCTCGAGAGCCCTGAGCTCCTCGAGAAGAGCTGGATAAGCGTGATAGGCAGGATCGGGGAGGCAGTGTTCGCTCCAATGGGCTGGGACTGGAGGGCTTCCGCCGCCCTCTTCTACGGGCTAATCGCTAAGGAAGCGGTCGTGAGCAGCATGGCGATCCTGTACGGAGTCGGCGAGGAGGAGCTATCCGAGGCGATAAAGACCTCCTTTACGCCGCTAACCGCCTACGCCTACATGGCGTTCGTCCTCATATACCTCCCGTGCGTAGCGACCCTCGCTGCGCTTAGGAGCGAGCTCGGTTGGAAGTACGCGTTACTCGCCCTAGCCTACGAGCTAGCGCTAGCCTATGTAGTGGCGCTAGCGATAGTAGCGGTCGGATCAATGATCGGGCTCTAGGTGGTTCTATGAGGAGGAGGGTAATATCGGCATATTCGGGCGCTCTCGGGGCCGCTTACATAGCGCTTTGCCTACTAACGCTAGCTAACTACCTAGGGGCTGGCATAGCTCCTAGCTTCGCCCCAGCCGACGCTGGAGTATCGCTTGCGTCCTTTACGGTAGCCTTAGTTCTGCTAGGCGGGGCATGGTACGGGCGACGTGAGGGAGGGTATAAGGCACTATCCTGCTACCTCATAGGCTCGCTATTAGCCGTCGCAGTAACCGCCGTCCAGCTTCTCTCAATAGCCACATCGGCCCTAGGGGCTTATGTAGCTGGGGAAGAAATAGGGGGGTTTATAGAGCTAGTTAGGCTAGACCTACTGCTAGGCCTGCTATCTATTCCGCTGCTTAGGTATTCAGTCAAGAGGGCTAAGCTGCTTGCTTGAGCTCGCCTAGGACCCTCTCCCTGAAGAGGGCTACTGCCTTCTCAAGGACTTCGGGCTTTATCATGCCGTGCGGCGTTGGCGTCTCGAAGATCCTTTTTGGGAACTTTATCTCATCTAGTCTGAAGCCCTCCTCTATCTTGTACTTCAGCTTTAGCAGGTGTATTTTCTTCCCAAGCTCCCTTAGGTCGTCCTCGGTGTACTCGAGGCCTAGCGGCTTAAACGCCTCCACTACTAGGTCTGGCTTGTAGATGCCCCTAGCGAATAGGCATATCACTAGGCTGCAGAGTATTTGCCTCCACCTCTCCTCATTGATTACGTAGTTAGCTATGTCCTCCGGTGTCAGCTCCTTCTTGCCAGCGGTTTTCTGGTCGTACGAGTAGCCTGCTGAGTCGAGATGGCTGTGTCTACAGCCTACTGCTAGGCTCACGGGGAAGGTCGGGCCTGTGTGATAGCCCGCCATCTCGTTCCCGCCAAAGACTAGAGCGAAGTCCTCTCCACCGTACTTGCTAGCGGCGTACTGCAGGCCGCGGGCCAGCGCCTTGTAAAAGTCATTCGGCTGCTCTATTATCAGGTTCATTAGCTTAATGTAGCTCTCGTAGTCTCCCCACTTCGGCTTAACACCCATCGTCTCCTTCTCGGTGATGAGCCCTCTCTCAAACGCCTCAGTAGTCCATGCCAGTACGACGCCGACGCTTATGGCGTCGAAGCCGAGCACCTCAACCTCGTCGAGCAGTTTAAGTAACCCCTCGGCCGAGGATATGCCCAGCATCGTGCCCATCGAGTATATCGGCTCGTAGTCGTAAGAGACGAACGTCGTCTTGTAGAAGTAGGGCTCGTGCTCGTACGGCTCCCTTAAGGCGGCTAAGTGTATGCAAGC
>CAZAZN010000046.1:0-12029 GCA_964489665.1 uncultured Thermofilaceae archaeon | reverse complement strand
GCCCCCCACCGCCCTCACGCGGTGGGAATGGGCTGGAGAAATGCTAGGATGAGAGGAAACGAAAGATCTTAAGAGAATAGAATTAGGAGATTGGCAGCCCCCCTACATGGGGGGCTGCCACCACCAGTAATACCAGCTCCAATAATACCAGCTACCGCCCGCGAGGTTCCTTAGGCTCGGGGCGGTAGCTGGACGTCTCATCGAGAAATCGTGGGTCTAGCCGTAGTATTTAAGCATTATCCAGTAGTCGAATTCCGACTCGACTACTTACCCCGCTAACTCGCCTATAGCCTCCTTAAGCGCGGCGATCAGCCTTCTTCCAATATCTATGGGCGGTACGGTAATTCTCAGGCAGTTCTCGCAGAGAGGGACTCCTGATAGGTCCTTAACTAGGAACCCCGCCTCAAGCAGTTTCCTCCAAGCTTCGTGGCCGTTAACCGCTAACTTGACCAGGAGGAAGTTAGCGTCGGAGGGGTACGGTTTAGCGCTTTCTAGGGCCGATATCTCTCCGCTTAACCACTCCCTAGCCTGAATCGTCCTTCTAATGGCCTCCATAACCTTCCTCTCCCTCTCCAGCATAAGCTCAGCGGCCTTCAGCGACACAGCTGAAGTAGCGAAGGGCCTCATCGCCTTAACTAGTTCTCTAACCACATTAGCTCGGGCGATGCCGTAGCCAACCCTAAGCCCTGCCAAGCCCCACGCCTTACTGAACGTCCTCAAGATTACCAGATTCTCGTACTCGCTTAGCGCGTCCACCATCGTATACTTAGCGTACTCTGCGTAAGCCTCGTCGATTACTACAAGCCCCTTAACTCCCTCTAGCACAGCTTCAACGGCGTCACGCGAGAACTGGTTACCCGTCGGGTTGTTCGGTGATGCTAGAAAGACGACGTCTGCTCCGCGAGCCGCCGATACCACGGCTTCTGGGTCTAGGCTAAAGTCCTGCCTGAGTAACACCTCCCTAATGCGGCCGCCGAAGGCCTCTACAGCCCTCCTATACTCCTCGAACGTAGGCTCTACGATTACGGCGAACCCCCTACGGGCTAGGGCGATAGCCTCTATGATCGAGTCGCTCCCAGGGCCCACGATAACCTCGCTATCCTTAACGCCTAGCCTCTCAGCTATCTTCGCCCTGAGCTCCTCCCCGTACATATCGGGGTAGAGCCTCGGATCAATAAGGCGCGCCGCCTGCTCGACGACCTCGGCTACGAGCTCCCTAGGTAAGAACAGGTTTTCGTTAAGCGCTAACCTGTATCTAGCTTTCCTAAGCAACTCGGTGAGCGACACGTGCCTACTATTAACCTCTCGTAGAAGAGCTTTAGGAATTCCTCCTCTCGCACGTCCACGCATACTCGCGCTTTAAAACCTCCCTTAGCTAGTAGAGTAAGCCCCCTCGTAGCTTTTCCGCATAACTCAACCGTAACCTCTGCTTCAAGGGTCTCGACTAAGTCCTCCCTAAGTGACGTCGCGACAGCTAGAGGATCGTGAAGCACAGGCTTTCTAACTTCCCTCTCCATCCAGGCGCCTAATAGCCTAGAGAGAACGTCGGCGTGGGGGCAAGGCGAGCGTTTAAGCTCCTCTACTTTATCAAGTCCCATTACACATCTCGTCGTAACGTCCAGCCCTACGAGCAGGGGTTTAGCGCCGGACCTCAATAGTACGTACATCGCCTCAGGATCGCACCTAACGTTGTACTCTATTGTAGGTCTAAGGTAGCAACCTGCCATAGAGATTATCCTAACCCTCTTAGCTAAACTTGGCTCCCTCAGTAGAGCTAAGGCGACGTTAGTTAAGGGCCCAAGCGTAATTAGCGTTAGTCCCTCATATTCCCTCGAAACCTCGAGTAGCAAGTCGATTGCGTGCTCCTTAACTATTCCCTCTTCACCTTCGCCGGGCTTAAGGGCCTTAAACTGGAGAGGCTCGCGGAGCGGCTCTTCTTCGACAATGGGTTTGGAGTAGCCAGCGGCTACGGGAACGTTCCTAACGCCACATGCCTCTAAAACTGCCGTAGCTAGCTTAGTCCTCAGGTCCGTC
Source organism: uncultured Thermofilaceae archaeon (assembly GCA_964489665.1). Lineage (GTDB taxonomy): Archaea > Thermoproteota > Thermoprotei > Thermofilales > Thermofilaceae > CAZAZN01. Next base: position 9,995 of record CAZAZN010000046.1, on the reverse strand, counting down.
CTACCATAAACGGTCGTCACAGCTCTAAGCCTTACCTCCGGGCTTAGGCAGGCGAATGCTAGTGCTAGCGCGTCGTCGATGTCGTCGCCTATATCGGTGTCTATTACGACGTCAAGCGGGGCCTTCACAAGGCTAGAACCTAGAGCGGGTTAATGAGCTCAGCCTGTGCCTAACCGTAATGGTGAGCTTTAGCGGCTTAGCCCTCCCGCGCGGCACTATCACCGTTATGGCCTTCTCTTTCTCAATACCCCCTTCCTCGCCGTTAGCAGCGCACCTTAAGCCCTCTATAACGCCGCGAACTAGGCCCTTAGCGCATGAGGTTAGCACGTCCTGCCATTTCTCGGGGCTTGCGTAGGGGCACGCCCGCCTATGCCTTAAGATTCGAGCTACCTGCCTAGCGGCGAATAGGGCTAGCTTAGGTAGGCCGTGGTCTACGCACCTCAGCAGGAATAGGGCGTGGTTCCTGCAGAACCAGTAGTTCCACTCGTAGGCGTTCACCCTCGCGCCTCCGCTGGCAGCTCTCCTATGGTATATTACGGCCTCTGGGTCGAACACTATCCTATACCCAAGCCGCTTAACCCTAATCGCTAAGTCGGTCTCGAACCTGTAGGCGTTGCCCGCGTAAAGGGGCGAGAACCCTTTAACCCTAAGCAGAAGCTCCCGCCTAAACGACATGTTAGCCCCTGCTAGGCAGTCGACTAAGAGGGGACCGACGTCTAGGTCGAAGTTACTGGCTACGTCGCCATTCCAGACCAGCCTACCCACTAGGTGGGGGTAGCTTCGCTCCTCAGGTATCCAGAGGGCATCGTGCTCGACGGGAACTACCCTGCCCCCGACGCCGCCCACTCGCGGGTCCCTGTACCACCTAAGCAGGTTAACTAGCCAGCTCCTATCAGCGATGCAATCGTCGTCGGTAAACGCTATTATCTCCCCATCGGCTGCGAGCACGCCCCTATTGAGCGAGCGGGGGATGCCCAGCCTAGTTGGATTCCTAACGAGCTTAATCCTTAGTGCTTCAGACGCCTCCCTAGCTAGCCTTAGCACCGCCTCCCTGCTGTCTAGGTCGTCGCTATCGTCAACTATGACTACCTCGAAGTCCCGAAACCTCTGTTCGGCTAGCGAATCTAGCAGGTCAGCTAGGTAATCCTCCCTATTCCTAGTCGCTACCACGACCGATACTCTAGGCCTAGGTCCAAGAGGCCCCCTCCCTAGGATGGTCATACAAATCACCTTGTATAATTTTTAAGGAAAGGGCGAGTTAGGGAGCAAAGTACAGGGAAGAGGGGCGCGAAAGGAGGTTCTAGTAGCTAGAGAATAGTAGAACTTAAAACTGTTTCGGTCTAGTAGCTCTCTAGCAGAGACCTGAGAACGGGTCTGTTCCACTTTAAATAATCTTCTAGCTAATTTGCTTAGTTCTAGAGCTATGTCTTTTAAATGCATATCACCGAGAGGAGCACTTGTACGGCTAAGTATAGGGCGCCGCTAAGCGCCATCGTGCAGGGTATCGTTAAAATCCACGCGCTTACGAGCTTCGAGACCGTCTTCTTATTAATGGATCTGAGCCCGTGCGCCGCTATACCTACGCCTATCATCGATCCATTGCTCGCTATGGAGGTGGATATCGGAAGCCCGTAGCCGAAGAGGCTGTAGGGTAGTACGGTAAATAGGAAGACTACTAGGGCGTTGCTAAGTTCCGCGGCAAAGCTCATCACTATATCTAGCCTAGTTATCCTATATGCGACGGTGTCTATGACCTTAGGCCCTAGCGTCAGGCCTCCAAGCGCTATCCCCAAGCTGCCGAGTAGCGCGAGCATGAACATCGCGCTAGAGCTGGGAACTCTCCCCACCTTCTTAGCCACCGATAAGTAGACGCCCGTGGCGTTAGCTACGTCGTTAACTCCGAACGAGTACGCTGAGAAGCACAGGGAGCCTACAAGCAGGAGCGCTACCAGTCTCTCAGCCCTCTTATCATAGTCGTAAGGCCTCAACACCTTAGCGGTAACTCTATAGATGAAGTAAGCTACTAGCAGTGAGCAGAGGGGAGAGGCGGCCCAGCTTAGGAAGATCTTAGTGAGAACGCCTAGGTTTGTTCCCTTAACTCCATACTTCAGCAGCCCGTAGCCGAGCACGCTCCCAACGACCAAATAGGTTATCGAGATGTCCAGCCCTCTACGGCTACAGAAGGCCACCCACAGGCACGCCGCTAGAGTCGTCGTTAGGCAGCCTATAACGTCGACTACAGGCACTATCCCCTTACCTATCGTCTTAATCACCATGTAGCCGTGTATAAGCGCGCCGAGGGTAGAGAATACGGCGAAGAGAGCTACTGCCCGCTTAATCGAGAGGACTCCAGCTCCAACCGTGCAGTCCGTAGGCGTAGCCGCATCGTTAGCGCCTAAGCTATACGCCATGTAAAACGATAGAGCTAGTCCCAGTGCGAGTAAGGCTTGTTCCCCACCCAACATCACTATATAGCTGGTGAGCGTATCTATAAACTTATCTAAAATTTCTATAGATTAGGCGGTTTACATAGCGAAATCTATAGCTACCTAAAGTGGGTACTTAGGTATTTATAATATGTACATAGGATCCTAGCCTTGCAAGTGGCCTAGAGCGCTAGATTGCCTTTAATAACAGTATTATAATGATAATGTGGCTAGGCGGTGGTTGCTAGCTTGTGTAGTAGCCTTAGCGGCGCTAATGCTGGCCTCGACGGCATCGATCTTCATCTGCAGAGAACCTGAGCAGGTGGAGCTCGCGGTGATCGAGCTGCCATTTCCAAGGCTTAAGGGAGGGGTTAGCGTTGAAGAGGCCATAGCTCGACGGCGTAGCATAAGGTCCTATAGGGACGTGCCCTTGACCTTAGAGCAGTTATCGCAGATCCTATGGGCTGCCCAGGGGATCACTGAGCCTAAGAGGAGGTTTAGGGCCGCGCCTAGCGCTGGTGCGACTTACCCGCTTGAGGTCTACGTGGTCGTGGGCGAGGGAGGGGTTAAGGGGCTGCGAGCTGGTGTCTATAGGTACGATCCCTTGAGGCACGTACTAGTAATGGTTAAGGAGGGGGACCTCAGGGCTAAGCTCTCCGAAGCAGCGCTCGGGCAGCCCTGGGTTAGGAGCGCGCCAGTATGCTTGGTAATAGCCGCCGACTACTCTAGGACGACCGGCAGGTATGGGGAGAGGGGGATTAGGTACGTACACATGGAGGCCGGACACGTTGGACAGAACGTGTACTTAGAGGCTACGGCTTTAGGCCTCGGCACGGTTGCCGTAGGGGCCTTTAGGGACGAGGAGGTTAAGTCGCTGCTGGGAATTCTCGAGGATCCGCTCTACATAATGCCTATAGGCGTGCCTAAGGCAACTTACGAGCTTAAGGAAGAGGACCTCAGAGCTTTCTATGAGCGAATGAGGAAGGGATAGCTATAACAGGTAGATTAGCGCTAGGAGGGGGCGTGAGGCTTGAGGAGGTAGCGTCGAGGTACCCTAGGGTAGCCGCGGTCCTCAAGCTCGTAAGGGCTGTAATGCCGCGCGATTTCGTTCACGGATTACCCCATGTGTTAAGGGTGGTTCAACTAGCCTTGAAGCTGGCTGAGGGTCGAAGCGATGTTGACGTCGAGGTATTAACGCTAGCAGCGCTCCTCCACGACTTAGGCAGGGCCTTTAGCGGTAAAAGGCATCACGCCGAGGTAAGCGCTGAAGTAGCTGAAGAGTTGCTAAGGTCGATGGGGCTTCCAGACGAGAAGCTTGAGAAAGTAGTTAACGCGATATTATCTCACAGCTATAGCTTAGGCGTAAAGCCTAGGTCTATCGAAGCCGAGATCCTAAGCGATGCGGATAAGCTAGATGCTTTAGGAGCGATAGGCATTGCAAGGGTTTTCGGGCTTAGCGCGCTATGGGGTAGAGGGCTCGAGGAATCGCTCGAACACTTCAAGGATAAGATCCTAAAGCTCCCTAAGTTAATGTACACCGACCACGGCAGGAGGCTAGCGACTGATAGGGTCAGGATAGTTGAGGAGTTCTTAAAGGAGCTCGAGAGGGAGCTCGCGGAGCTTTAACTCACTTAACTTAAGCTAACGCTTTCTAAACCGAAACGTTTATATTCAATCTTAGCCGTGCCTTGAAGGGCACAGTTGCGAGAGAAGCCTACCTCTGAGCAGTTGCTGAGGCTGGGAGAGGAGGCTGGAGTACGCTTTAACCTCACGGAAGAGTTCTGGGCTAATAATAACGCTAAGGTCTTTAAGGTAAAACTAAACGTGCCGGTCGAGGCTTACATAATCGACACGGATGAGGGGCTCGAAGTAGCCGTTAAGCCTGAGGTAGTCGGTAGTAGGTTCATAGAGCTTAACGAGGGAGCGGCGTCCAAGGCTGCTAAGTTCTTAAAGGAACTCGTGGATCAGGACGAGACGATAATCTTCGCTCACGTGCTTAGAGCCTCGCTAGGCTATAGGCTGCACACAGCACTGAAGAAGCTCGGAGGCTGGGAGTTACGGGAGATCTACCTGAGGGTTAAGTACGAGGAGGGCTCATTTAGGGATCACGTCACCCGTAGGGCGGTCGTTAAGTTCAGGGATTACTCGGGGATGCCAGAGGACTGCTCGGCGACGCTGATCGTTGCTGACACGGTCGCTACTGGCAGGACCCTGATAACCGCCTTAGACGACGTCCTAAGAGAGGCTAGGGCGCGGGAGGTTAAGGTGGATAGGCTCGTGATTTACGGCTTCCTGAGCGAGTACGGTATCGCTAAGGTCTCCGAGTGGGCTAGCAGCGCTAGCGTAAAGGTGACTGCCATTGCTCTCCAGGACCTTACGCCACTAGCTTACAATATGTACGATATGCCCCTATACGGCGTTGACGAGAGCGTATGGGATGCTACTGGCGAAATGAGGACCATCGCGGCAATCGCGGATCCCTCAACTTTTACTAGGATGGCTCTAGAGTACGCCCCAGGCCTTGACCAGCCGGGCGACTGGAGCGAGAGGCAGGAGGTGTTGTTTAACGGCATGGGATACGAGAAGGGAGACGTTAAAGGACACCTTCACAGGAGCTTAGAGCTTATCGCAAAGCTTAGGGAGCTAAGTAGGAGAGCGCCCTGGTACGAGCCGTGGCTCGATGAGGTGTTTAGGAAGAGGGCTAACGCCATAGCTAGGGAGCTGAGCCGCCTATAGGCGGTTCGGCGTAGACAAGCCTGTTAAACAACATCGTCATGGCTAGCGCTACTCCGCTTAACTTTCCAATAATCACTTCAACCTCCCTTTCCAAGTCCTCCATCGTCTTTTCGGCGCTAACAACCCTCCTAGCTGCAAGCACCCACACCTCTCGTATAGTTGAAGCGCTTTCTCCGAGCTGCTCAAGCTCTGCAAGGTAATCTATTACCCTTTCAGCTTCCTTTAAAGCCTCCTCGACGAGGCGTGGCTCGATCAGCTGTACCTCTGTTCTAAACACCTCGACTTCCCATCCCTCTCCGAAGCCGAGGTTTTCGGGCCTTAGGTTCAGCGGTATGAACGCTTCAAAGAGAACCTCGGCGATAACTCCCGGGTTCTCCTTCAAGACTTCCTCAAAGGTTTCGGGGGGAAGTGCCCTATAGGGTAACACTCCCTTCTCCAGGGCCCTGCTAATGGCCCTTACATAGCTCCCCTTCATGCGCTGCTTAAGCTCCTCGAGGAGCTTCTCCTCGTCGACGTAGAGCTCGGGGAAGTCTACGGCTCCGTAGGTGGCGGGGATAGGGTTGATGGACTCGAGCTTAATGCCCCCTTCCTCGACGGCCTCCCTTGGAGCGAAGGCATACGCCCACTCACTAGGGTAGGACTGTATAGCGTCTATATACTCGTACGCGCGCCTAATCTGCATCCTCCTAACCTTATCCGAGAGCAGTATCCTGTAGGGCTTCACCACTTCTTACCCTGAGGCAACGTCTTATATCGCCTCGCCTCTCAGCCTCGCGTGGCTAAGCGTAGACTCTTCGCGTTCGACCTGGACTTAACGCTCTGGGACCACCCAGACGTTTCGTCGCTTACTCTCCCGGTCCGTAGGGTACGACCGGACGAGGTCAGGGACTTCGCGGGCGACACCGTAAGGCTTAGGCCCTGCGCTAGAGAGCTATTAGAGGAGCTTAAGTCAAGGGGATTTTTGCTCGCGGTCGTGAGCTGGAACTTAAGGGAGAAGGGCGAGGCCGTGTTACGGGAGCTAGGGCTGCTGAAACTATTCGACTACGTGGTAATAGAGCCTCACCCTAACAAGGACGAGATGTTTGAGAAGCTGCTGGGGATGGTCGGCGAGGTCGAGGAGGTGTACTATGTGGACGATAACCCCACTATGATAAGGCTAGTTAAGGGAAGGTTTCCTTGGATAAAGGCTTTCCTCTACGGTAGGGACGTTAAGGATCTCTGCGAACTGCTATCGAGGGTTAGGGGCGCGCGGGGAGGAATTATTTAAGAAGGCCTACCGAGTCGCTAGCTAGTTATTAGGCGCAAGCGCGAGGCGTGCTAATGTTCAGTTAAGCTGCGAGCTAGGAGTGGGTGTAACACTTTTATACTATAAGCCATAACGGAGTTATTGCTCATGCTAAGGGTCGAAGGAAAATACGTAATCAGCAGGGAAAGCGTCTCAGAGCTCGTAGAGAGGTTACTAGGGGCTTTCCAGGTCATAGGCCCCGTTGAGAGAGAGGGAAGGGTGTTTTACAGGTACCTCTCAAACCCCGAAGAGTTGAACCTAGACTACAGGGGGCACGCCCTGCTACCGCCTAAGAAGTTCTTCTTTCCCGAGGTGGAGGTACTTTTCACTTACGAGGTCCTAGACGGCGATATAGCGCTCTACGACGCGTGCGAGCAGCTAAAGGGTTTACGGAGGATCTTCATAGGGATTAAGCCGTGCGACCTTAAAGCCCTACAGCACCTCGACAAGGTCTTCATTTCGAAGTTCCACGATCCTTACTACAAGGCGCGTAGGGAGGGGACCCTTATAATCACGCTAAACTGCACGGATCCCCTTGACTACTGCTTCTGCGCTTACGTTGGAAGCGGCCCTAAGGCTGAGAGCGGCTACGACCTGGCGATGACCGACATCGGCGATGCCTTCCTAGTAGACGTGGGCAGCGAGGAGGGGCTTAAGCTAGTTAAGCTAAACCTAGACCTCTTTAGGCCAGCTCTAGAGAGCGACGTTAGGAGAGGGGAGGAGCGGGTCAAGGCCGCTCGGGATAGGATACTTAGGCAGGGCCTACCCGACCTCTCTAAGGCGTACGAGTCCTTCGTAAGGTCTTTCGAGAGCCCCCTGTGGCTTAAGTACTCCGGCAAGTGCCTAGCCTGCGGTAAGTGTAACTACGCGTGCCCAACCTGCAGGTGCTTCGACGTGTACGACGACCCTAGCTTAGACATGAAGAGCGGTAAGAGGGTTAGGGTCTGGGATTCCTGCCACTTCCTAAGCTTCACGCAGGTAGCCGGCGGCCACGTCTTTAGGAAGGAGAGGGTTAGTAGGTTTAAGCAGAGGGTGTACCACAAGTACTGTTACTCCCTAGACGAGGTGGGGGAGCTGTCCTGCGTAGGATGTGGTAGGTGCGTTGAGGTTTGCCCCGCAGGTATCGACCTTAGAGAGGTCTTAAAGGAGGTGGTCGGGGGTGGAGAACCCGTACTTGCCTAGGCTCGCGGTTATCGTGGGGGAGAGGGAGGAGGCGCCTAACGTTCGCACGTTTAGGCTAAAGCTTAAGGACGAGGAGGCTATGAAGAGCTTTGCCTTTACACCCGGCCAGTTCTTGGAAGTGACTGTACTCGGCTATGGGGAAGCACCGTTCTCGGTGTCCTCGTCCCCGCTTGTGCGAGACTACCTCGAGATAACCGTTAGAGCCGTTGGCACCGTAACGAAGGCGCTCTTCGAACTAGGCGAGGGAGGCCTAGTGGGGATAAGGGGTCCGTTTGGCAGGGGGTGGCCGCTGGAGGACATGAAGGGCGAGAACCTTCTGTTGATAGGAGGTGGTATAGGGATCGCGCCTCTAAGGCCGGTAATAGAGTTCGTGTTAGCCAATAGGAGCGACTTCGGCGACGTAGTGCTGCTCTACGGCGCTAGGACGCCTGAGGACATCGTGTATAAGGAGGAGCTCGAGAGGTGGTCAGAACACCTAGACGTCAGAGTTACGGTTGACAGGGCGGATGCTTCATGGAGGGGTAGGGTAGGCGTTGTGACGAAGTTGATCGACGAGGTAGAGCTGAACCCGAAGGAGACGTTCTCGCTTCAGTGCGGTCCGCCTATAATGATGCACTTCGCAACTAGGAAGCTTGTGGAGAAGGGATTCCCCAAGGAGAGGATATACTTCTCCCTTGAGAGGCTCATGAAGTGCGGGATGGGCTTCTGCGGGCACTGTATGGTGGGTGGTAAGTTTGTGTGCCGCGACGGCCCTGTGTTTAATCTCTGCGAGGTCGAGAACATCCTAGAAGCGGCCCTGTAGGTGATGCGCATGGGAGGTAAGCTCCGAATTGGGGTATTTAGCCTGTCGTCGTGTGAAGGGTGCCTAGTACAGATGCTAAACTTAGATGACGTGCTTCTAGATCTCTTTAACAGGGTTGAAATCGTCGACTTTAGGCTAATCGGGTTAAAGGGGGGCGAGGAGCCGCTCGACGTAGCGATAGTTGAGGGCGCTGTAATGAGCGAAGAAGAGGAGAGGAGGCTAGAGGAGATTAGGCGGAGGAGCAGGCTACTGGTAGCCTTAGGGGACTGCGCGTGTAGCGGGGGTAAGTTCATTGTGAAGGACTTCGGCATAGAGAGGGTAGATGCTAACCTGCCGAGGGGCGTTAGGGAGTTTAGGGCGGACCCCCTGGACAAGTACGTAAAGGTGGATTACTACGTCTACGGATGCCCGGTTGAAAGGCGCGAGATATTTTCTCTGTTTAAGGATCTGCTCCTAGGCAAGGAGATTAAGCGCGTATCGTATAACGTATGCGCTGAGTGCATACTCCGCGAGAATGCGTGCCTGCTTGATAGAGGCATGCCATGCCTAGGGCCTATCACTAGAGGGGGCTGCGGGGCCCTATGCCCGTCCTCGGGGAGGGAGTGCCAAGGGTGTAGGGGCCTTGCGGAGGACGCCAACATAGATTCGTTAGTTGAGATTATGAAGGAGAAGGGGATAGAGGTACCTGAATTCTTGTGGATAATTAGGGGAGGGGTGAGGCGATGAGGGTGTTGGAGGTCGAGATAGAGGGCATTACCAGGGTTGAGGGGCACATGAACCTAGTAGTCGTTGAAGAGGATGGGCGCGTAGAGGCTAGGGCAGAGGCATTGGAGGGTACTAGGCTCCTAGAGAGGCTACTGATCGGCAGGAAGTTCTACGAAGTACCCGACATAGTTTCCAGGATGTGTGGCGTGTGTCCAGTGATCCACAGGCTGGCGTCAGTTCAAGCGTTAGAGCGCGCGATGGGGGTTGAGGTCTCAGAAGGCGTTAAAGCGCTAAGGTACGTGCTAGCGATAGGCGGCCACATACAGAGCCACATACTCCATCTATACGCCTTCGTTCTCCCAGACTTCACGGGCCATAGTAGCATCCTAGAGCTGGCGCGTGACAACGTTAAGCTGGTTAGGAGCGTGCTTAGGGCTAAGAGGCTCGCGAACACCATCAGCGAAGTGCTGGGTGGGAGGGCAGTGCACCCAGTAACCCCAATTGTAGGGGGTTTCTCGAAGTTTTTCTCCAGGCATGAGCTTGAGCTCGCGCTTAAAGCTGCCCAGGAGCTAGCAGTTAGGCTTAGGGAGCTTGCCAGCGTGATACTTGAACTAGAGATGCCAGCCTTCGAGAGGGAAACGCGCTACCTAGCGCTTAGGCGCGGTGCTGACGTACCGCTACTGGAGGGAACTATCTCGGTCCTCGGGGGCGGGGCCTTTGAGGCGCACGAGTACGAGGACCACCTAGAGTACGTTACTGAGGAGTACTCGATGGCGCGGCACTACCTGCTAAAGGGCGAAGGCGTTCCGTACATGGTCGGCGCGCTGGCTAGGCTAAACCATAACCACCCATTCCTATC
>CAZAZN010000045.1:0-12420 GCA_964489665.1 uncultured Thermofilaceae archaeon | reverse complement strand
GGCGGGAGGGTGGAGAAGCTGTTTAGCGACGTGATATTAATCCCCCCTATCTACGCTTTTCACGAGGAGAGGGCGCATAGGGTTGACGTAACGGCGTTAAGGGTGGTGTCCCACGAGCGGTAGGAGGAGGATCCTAGGGCTCGCACTACCCGGCGATGAGGTAGCTGTGATAGAGGAGTTCTTCCCTGGCGAGAACGTCTACGTGAGGGACGGCTACCTCGTGTCGAGGGCTGTGGGCGTCGCGATAGCCGACATGGAGGATAGGGTGCTTAACGTAAAGGCCGCTAAGGAGTTGCCGCTGCCGAAAGCGGGTGAGAGCGTCTATGCGCTAGTTTCTAACGTTAAGGACCTCGTAGCCTTCCTAGAGGTGTTCTACATCGAGGATAGGGACAAGTTCCTCCCCACGCCGCTAAGCGGCTTCCTCCACGTGAGCAACGCTAGTAGCAGCTACGTTAAGTCCCTCTACGACATCATGGGCTACGGGGACATCGTTAGGGCTAAGGTGCTCGAATCCGGCTCGCCGCCCGTGATACTATCGCTTAAGGGGAGGGAGTACGGCGTAATACTTGCTAAGTGCCCAATGTGCATGAAGCCGCTAAGGAGGAAGGGCCTATACCTCTACTGCTTCTCATGCGGTAAGAGCTTTAAGAGGAAGGTGAGTTCGCGCTACCTGGTTAGGTAGCATGGTAACGCGCCAGATCCTAGCTTCTTTCCCCTCGGCTAGCGAAGCTGCGGGCTTCGTTGAGTACGTTCAGAGCGTAGTTAGGGGAGTTAGGCTGATAGCCGTCGTGAAGGGGTCGAGGGTTAAGCTAGTGCTCGAAGGAGGGCCTGAGGAAGTTGAGGAAGCCCTCCAGATGGTGAGGAGGTGCCTAGGCGAGTGGAAGTCCTCTCATCGGGCTAGGGCGGGGCTATTCCTGCATCCCATAAAGCTGGTGCTGACTAAGGCTAAGCTTAGCACCGCTATACCCGTGAAGTGCCTATGCGACGTCCTCTCCCTAAGGGGTAGGAGGGCTAGGCTTACAGGCGCCTTCATAGAGTGCGACGTGGGGCTCGACGACGTCATCAAGATAGCGGAGGAATTCTCGGAGAACTACAGGGATGCGCTAAAGCTAGATGCCTACCCACTCGTTAAGAGGCTAGCTGCCGTCGTCGCTACCGCGTACGGCCTCGACGTTAGCGAGGCGCTGGTTAAGCTGATGGCCCTAGAGCTCGTAAGGGACGAGGGCGGTAGGCTCGTGATGGCCACGCAGTACGAGAGGGCGTTAGAGAAACTTAAAAGCGAGCATGTAGGAGGAGGGTAGGTGTTTAGCTTGGAGGCTTGGGAGGAGCGTAAGGGCCTGGTCGTCGAGCTGTTAAGTAGGGACGAGAGGACGCTGGAGGTCTCGATCGAGGGGGAGGGGCATACCCTCCTTAACCTGCTCGTAGACGAGCTGAACAGGAATCCCCACGTAACGATGGCGGCTTATAGCATCGACCACCCGCTCATCGGGCGCGCAAGGCTGATCATAAGGACGGACGGAGAGGTGGCTCCAGAGGATGCGTTAAGGGTAGCTACGGATAACCTCCAGCGCATACTAGGCGAGATTAGGGAGCAGCTCGCAAGGGAGGTTTCTAAGCTTGCTGGAGGCGAGGAGGCTAGCCAATAAGGAGGTTGCTAGGCTCGGGGACGCGATAGTTAACTTCCTAGTGTCAGGCGCGCTAACGCTAGCCACTGGGAGGCCACACGGTGTTAAGGTTAGCAACTCGACCTTAAGGAGGGCTTATAGGAGGCTTGAGCAGGCAGGGCTCGTTCAAGGCCGCCCTCCAAGGGGCTTCGGCCCCGAGGATCTGCTCGAGGCGCTAATTGGCCTACTCTGGCTTAAGGGGAGGTTAAGCCTAGACGGCGTAGTCCTCAAGTTAGCTAAGGAGCTTAGTAATAGGGAGAAGCCTGAAAAGGCGGTAGACGAGTGCTTAGCTCGTGTCTTAGCGGATTTGCTATCTTCTACGGTAGGGTCTAGTCTGCCGCTGTAGGGCGGCGTACAGCACTCTTCTCCTGTAGTTCCTCCAGTTCCTCCTTCGCGGCGGTAGGTTCTTCTTAGGCTGCTTAGGTATCTTAGGCGTCGCGTTCCTTACTTTACCAGCCTTAGTTAGTGACCCGTGGGACGGCATACCGAGCCTCTCTCCCTGGACCACCCTTATATTCCTTTTGCCTCATACACCTCTACACAGGGTTCGGTATGGAGCTTGAGGAGTCGGGGTACGGCGAGAGAGCGCTTAAGCTGCTAAGGCGGTACGGAGCCTCGATATACGATAGGGTTAGGGTAAGGTGCAGGAATGGCCTCGTCCTCGAGGGCGTCCTTCTCCCTAGGCCGGGTGTAGGTAACGTTAACGCTCTCGTGATAAAGCTCGATAACGGCTACAACGTGGGGGTAGACGCTGGGAACGTCGTAGGCCTAGAGGTCATGGAGAAGCACATGCCAGCGCCGCTAGTGGAGCTGCGCATGCCGCCGATCTCAGCTAAGCTCCCCAAGGTCTACTTCGTAGGGACGGGGGGCACCATAGCGTCGAGGGTCGACTACAAGACTGGCGCGGTCTACCCCTTCTTCACGGCCGAGGAGATCTACTCGATGATCCCGGAGCTGGAGGATGTAGCTCTCATCAAGGCAGAGACACTCTTCAACATCTTCAGCGAGGACATGACGCCTAAGCGCTGGGAGATGATCGCTAGGAAGGTTGTGGAGGTCTTCGAGAGGGAGGAGCCTAAGGGCGTCGTGATAGCTCACGGCACCGATACCATGGGGTATAGCGCGGCCGCCCTGGCGTTTGCCCTAAGGGATCTACCGGGGCCTGTCGTGTTCGTAGGGGCTCAGAGGTCCTCGGATCGCCCCTCAACCGATGCCGTGCTAAACGTTATGGCGGCCGTTACCACCTGCATTAAGGCGCCATTCGGGGAGTCAGTCGTCGTGATGCACGGTAGCATAAGCGACGACTACTGCCTCGTCCACAGGGGCGTTAGGGTTAGGAAGTGCCACACGAGCAGGAGGGACGCGTTTAGGTCGATAAACGATCTGCCGCTCGCCATCATCAAGACCCCGGGCGAGTTCAAGCTATTGAATAAGAGGTTTATACCGAGGTCCTCGGATGGCCTTAGGTTCGTAGGCGGGTTCGACGATAAAGTAGCGCTAGTGAAGTTCTACCCGGGCATGGGTAAGGACATCGTAGACTTCCTAGTGGATAAGGGGTACCACGGCATCGTAATAGAGGGGACGGGACTGGGGCACGTGGCTAAACCCCTCGTTCCCGCCGTGAAGAGGGCCGTTGAGGAGGGGGTTGCGGTAGTAATAGCTTCTCAGTGCCTCTGGGGTAGGGTGAACATGAACGTCTATAGGCGTGGCGTAGAGCTGCTCCAGGCGGGCGCCATACCGGCTGAGGACATGATACCGGAGACGGCGTACGTTAAGCTATGCTGGGTGCTCGCGAGGACGAGGGATCTTAAGGAGGTTAGGAGGCTAATGCTCACTAACGTGGCGAACGAGCTATACAGTAGGACTGAGCACAGGACCTATCCTCCCGTGCTGCCGCCTGGGGTGGGAGGATGAGCGACCTAGGCGTCAAGATAAGGTGCGGGCTAGAGATACACCAGATGCTAGACACTAAGTGTAAGCTGTTCTGCGGCTGCCCAACGAAGCTTAGGACCGAAGAGCCGGATCTAGAGTTCAGGAGGTGGCTTAGGCCTACGAGGAGCGAGATGGGGGAGTTGGATAGGGCGGCTCTCTTCGAGTTCGAGAAAGGGGTTTCCTTCAGGTACCAGGCTTACGAGGACAGCGTCTGCCTAGTCGAGATGGACGAGGAGCCGCCGCACCCGCTCAACGAGGAGGCCTTGGAGATAGCGCTGATGATAGCGTTGTTGATGGGCGCTAAGCCCGTCGACGAGGTACAGGTTATGAGGAAGATAGTCATCGACGGCTCGAACACTACGGGCTTCCAGAGGACCGCGCTAATCGCGCTAGACGGTAAGGTAGTGGTGGACGGCAAGGAGGTGCCGATAAAGACGATATGCCTTGAGGAGGATGCCGCCAGGAAGGTTGGGGTAGGCAAGGACGAGGTGATATACAGGCTTGATAGGATGGGCATTCCTCTAATCGAGATAGCTACGGCGCCAGTCATAGAGAGCCCTGAGGAGGCTGAGAGGGTAGCTTTCAAGATTGGCCAGCTCCTGAGGATAACCGGGCGCGTAAAGAGGGGCCTCGGCACCATAAGGCAGGACCTTAACGTCTCCATCGAGGGAGGAGCTAGGGTAGAGATAAAGGGCGTGCAGGAGCTCGGGCTAATAAGCAAGATAGTTCGTTACGAGGCGCTAAGGCAGAAGAGCCTTCTCGAGATAAGGGATGAGCTGAGGAGGCGTGGCGTAAGGTCTGAGGACATTAAGCCGGAGTTCAAGGACGTTACCCACGTGTTTAAGGACACTAAGTGCAGGATAGCTAGGAAGGCGCTCAAGAGCGGGGGCGTAGCGCTAGCGGTTAAGTTGCCCGGCTTCAAGGGGCTAGTGGGGCGCGAGATACAGCCCGGAAGGAGGCTGGGCACCGAGTTCGCCGATAGGGCGAGGTACTGGGCTAAGGTGGGCGGTATATTCCACAGCGACGAGCTCCCAGCCTACGGGATAAGCGAGGAGGAGGTGGAGAGGATTAAGGCGGAGCTTGGCTGCGGCGAGAACGACGCCTTCGTCCTAGTCTTCGAGAGGAGGGATAAGGCCGTTAAGGCGCTAGAGGCCGTCGTCGAGAGGGCTCGTGAAGCCGTCGTAGGCGTCCCCGAGGAGACTAGGGCCGCTAACCCGGACGGGACGACTAGGTTCATGAGGCCAATGCCCGGCAGGGCGAGGATGTACCCCGAGACCGATATAAGGCCCATACCGATAACGGAGGAGCTCCTCGCTCGGATCCGATCCATGCTCCCGGAGCCGCCCGAGAAGAGGCTTGAGAGGCTTGTAAAGGTCTACGGGCTAAGCGAGGACATGGCTCGTAGGATGCTAGACTCGTATCACCTAGACCTCTTTGAGAAGATAGTTAGCGAGCTTAAAGTCCCAGCTAAGCTTGTGGCGTCGACCCTAGAGAATACGCTCGTGTACCTACGCCGCGAAGGCGTAGCGGTCGACAGGCTCACGGACGACGCCATCTACGGAGTCTTTAAGCTGGTGGCGGAGGGGCGCGTAGCCAAGGAGGCCATCCCGGAGCTACTGACCTACCTCGCCAAGAACCCGGAGGTGTCGCCGGAGGAGGCGGCTGAAAAGCTCGGCTTAAGGGCCATGACCGTCGAGGAGCTTGAGGCGCTTGTGGAGAAGGTCCTAGACGAGAAAGCCGACCTCGTAGCTAGCAGGGGGGAGAGGGCCCTCGGCCCCTTAATGGGGATAATAATGGGCAAGGTTAGGGGTAGGATAGACGGAGCTACCGTAAGCGAGGTCGTGCGCAGAAAGCTTAAGGAGAGGTTAAGCGCGCTTAAGCGCTCTTAGCTGAGCAGCAACTTTACGCAGGACTTCAGTTTTCCTCTCGTTAGTGTAGACGAACACCCTGCCGCGGTACTCAAACCACGTTGCCGGATGGGCCGCGTTAGGATCTAGCTCCGCCTTATACCCGGCTTTCTCGGCAGCTTTCCTAATCAGCTCGGCAGTCGGTTTCTCGACGGCTAGCTCTAACGGCACCCTTCTGCCCTCGCTTCGGCTCTTAGCTTTATCGAAGTACACAGGCCATAGGACTAGCCTGCGCTCTTCCATCCTACTTCTCCTTAACGAGCACCGCGTTGATTACGCCGTCTTGCCCTGGACGCGAGACGACTTTCGCGATCCCTAGCTCGGTCTGGATAATAGCTCCCTTAGTTATTATCCCCCTTCTCTCGTAGTCCCTGCTAGCCGGGTTCTTGAGCACTTTGATTATCTTAACATTCTTAGTCTCTCCCGTTTCGGGATCTATCACGTTAGCCCGAGCCGCTACCTTTAGCCTCAGCTTCCTATTACCTCCTCTAACCCTTATAGCGACGACGACGTTCCGGGAACCCGGCCTAGTTTCGGTGGGGTAGCGCCCCATCCAGTACTTCCTCTTGACCTTAACGTGTCTGCCCTTCCTCCCCCCGCTAATCTTCCGAAGGTCATTTCCGTGATAGACGCCCATCGTCAGCCCCTCACCCTCTCGTTAAAGCTAGCTTATTAAGGTTCCACCGGCGGAGGCGAGTTAATAAAGCCGTTGTAGCCGCTAACTCAGGATGTCGAGGGTTAAGATAGTATTAGAGAGGGAGAGGGTTAGGGGCAAGGTACTGCTAGCTGGATTCCACGGCATAGGGTACGTAGGCTGGCTAGCTATAAGGCACCTCGTTAGGGAGCTTAAGGCTAGGAGGGTAGGCTTCCTCTATACGCCCTACATGCCGCCCTACGTACGCGCGGGTAAGGGGGTAGTTACGCCCTACGAGTTCTACGAGTGCGGCGATCTCCTAATCTTCCTACCGAACATGCCCCTCTCAGCTCGAGACCTAATACCAGTGCCCGCGGCGGTTTCCGAGTACATCGTTGAGGGGGGTGCTTCCCGCGCCGTGCTGCTAGGCGGGCTCGACGAGAGCTTCAAGGAGGAGGGCGACGAGGCCTTCAGGTACGTAGCTACTAGCAAGTACGTGGAACGCTACGGTGAGGCGTTGAGCAGGACAGGGGGAAGAGAGCTCGAGGAGGGGCTGTACGTGTTCGGTCCCTTAGCCGTTATGCTTACGATCTTCGAGGCTAACGGCTTCCCCGCGGTAGCGCTCCTCCCCTATGCTAATCCAGCGAGACCTGATCCTAGGGCCGCGGCTGAGGCGCTAAAAGTGGCATCGCGTATCCTCGGGCTTGAAGTCAGCGTGGAGCAGCTTCTCGAGGAAGAGGAGATGCTGAGGCGCGAGGTTGAAGAAGCTAAGAAGAGGATGGAGGAGATGACTAGGCTAGAGCGCAGAGGGCCCCTCTACGTTTAAGCGAAGCTAGCCGCCAGCTTTAGGAACTCTAGCGCCTTGTTAAGCCCTCTATCGTCGTAAACGACCTTAATGGAGAAGAACCTGAGGCCCGCGATCTCTAGCTTCTGCTTCAGCTCTGTAACCTGCCTCTTACCGAGGCCCCTGTAGACGAGCGCTACGACCCTGTAACACCCCTTGTTAAGCGCGTACCAGCACACGTCCGAGGATATCTCGCTCCAGGCCTCGATCATAACGCGCTGAGAGGTCTCGTACTGTGAGAGCGGGTAGTAGCCATCAAGGTCTATTGGGATAACGCTATAGGCCGAGGAGAGCACCGCCACGTGAACTTTAGCTGATAGCTCTGGGTCTTCGTAGACCTTCCTCGCAAGGTAGCTTACCCAGCCAAACCTAGTGAAGGGCTTTTCCTCCGTTTCCTCGACGAGTAGTAGTACCGGCTTCGGCCTTGGAGCGTACCTCTCCTTAAGTCGCCTAAGGTGCCTGAAGGTGTGCGGCCTCCACCTGCTAGCGCCGTCAAAGAAGAATAGCCCTACTATCCTACCCGTACTCTCGGGGTGGTGGCGCTCTATGAAGGCGATGTACCGCCTCAGCTGGTGGAGCGCGGATGCCAGGCTCGGATGGGCCTTAGCCTTCATCTCCAGCAGCTCCCATAGCCTGCCCTCACGTATGGCTTGCCTTACGCGCTTAACCTCCTGAAGTATTACGTATAGATTATGTAGGGCTAGCTTCTCGACCTTATCCTGGTAGGGCATCTCCTTTAGCTCCTCTGCCGTAAACTTTGAACAAATAGGGCACGTGCACGGCAGTTCCTCTAGCTCATTTAGGCGCTCCGTGCCGTAGGGGGTCATGTACCTCAAGTCCCTAGCGTATATCGCGTAGGACGCCGAGTCGAACGTGTCCACGCCCATGGCCACGGCTAGGGGTATTATTATCGGGTGCCCTGCGCCGAATAAGTGTAGGGGTTTACCTAGCGGCAGGTTCATCTTAGCGGTCATAACCAGCTTTACAAGCTCGTGGAACCTGTACATCTCCATAATCTGGGTTGGCCCCCCTACCGCGTAGAGGTCGAATGGGAGCTTGCTTAACTCCTGCGCTGACCACGCGACGAGGTCTAGGTAAAGCCCGCCCTGCACGGGCCCGACGAGCAGCATTCCATTTCGTTCTATCTCAACGGCCTCCCTAGCCCGCTTAACGGTCTCCTCGACCTCCCGCTTTACGACGCTCTTGGCGAGGCCGTACCTCGTGGGGATATCGAGGATGACCCCTATATCGCTCCCTAACGCTACCTGGTACTCAACGATCTCCCTAGGAGAGACCTCTACCGCTCCGTAGATCATGAGCTGGTACGCTCCGGAATCAGTCATGACGGGCTTATCGACGCCTAGTATCCCGTGAACCCCTAGCTCCGGCCCTAGCTCGCCGTAGTTGCGCTTTATGATGTAGGCGTTGGTCATTAGCAGCTCAAAGCCTAGGTCAGCTATCTTCTTGGGAGGTAGGACGTTGCGAACCGGGTTTATAACGGGGGTGAGCGTGGGGGTTTCCACGGCGCCGTGCTTTGTCCTAATGACACCTAGCCTACCGAGTAGGTCCTCCTCCCTAATTTCAAAAAAGTCGGAGCTCATCTGGACTGGCCCTTCCTCCTCTCCCTCCACTCCTCGACAAACTTCTGGTATATCGTGCGAACCCGCTCAGCTATGGGGCCAGTGCCCTCCACTCCCTTCTCGGTGACCCGAACCCTCTCCATCACCGTTATCAGCTTAGCTTCAGGGTAGTACTTCACCATCCTCGGGAAGACCTGCTCCAGCCTCTTAGCTAGCTCCTCCATGTCTAGCGGCTCCTCTGTTAGCAGGATCTCAGATATCGCGTGCCCGTAGATCACCACCCTAGGGTAGTAGTTGCCTTGGTCATCCTCCGCATCCGAGAGCACTACGCTGTAGTTCGAGGTGGAGTAGCCGAGCAGGGTCCCCGTATAGGTCCGCTTAGCAGTCCTGACGACGACCCTCTTATCGAGAAACGTTGATAGCTCCGCCGAAAACCTCCTAGCGCCGACGTCGACGAATCCCATGGTCTAACACCTCGCGTCCCAGAAGGCTTGTGAGGTAAAAAGGTTAGCCGCACCTAGCGCAAACTTAAAGGCAGGTTAAGCGTTGAGGATGCGCAATGAAGGGTAAAGTCGTCAGCTACAAGCTACTCGACTACGCAGACGTGTACGTAGTAAACATCGAGTGCGAGGGAGTCAAGGCTAAAATCGATGTCCCGATTAAGTTGCTGAACGACCTTAAGCTAAGCCTTAGGGAGGGGCAGGAAGTAGACATCGAATTCTCGAAGGAGCTCGGCGAGGTCGAGCCGTGGGATATAGTGCTATCGGGGAAGGTCTACAAGGTGGAGGGCGACGTAGTTCGGGCGTCCTTTGGAGGGTTAATCGCGCTAATAGAGGGCGCGCCCGGTTTTAAAGTAAGGGATAAGCTATACCTAAAGATTAAGTTCCTCCGTTAGCCCGGGGCGAAGCTAAAATAGCCGAGGGGCGTAAGCTAGGGTGTGGTTACGTTTTCAGATCTCGAGAGGTTAAGGGAGTGGGCAAGGGCGACGTCGCGTAGGGTTAGGGTTAAGTTCAGGCGTTATCCCTACACGCTAGTCATCGATAAGATGATAAGGGCCGAGGATCCGGAGGGGAGGACAGTCCCCTGGCATAGGGCCTTCGGGGCAAAACAGCCCCATCAGGTGCTGGCATCGTTTCCCATCGCTAGGATAGAGGTTGTCGATAAGGAAACTGGGAGGAGGGAGGAGATCAACAGTCTCGAAGAGCTTTTCAGAAGGGCTGGTGTTATTTAACAGGCCTTGCCTCTATACCTAGCCTCTCCCTCACGGCGCTAGCTAGCTCCTTAACGAAGCCGTAAACTGTGTAAACCTCTTGAGGCGAGCTAAGCTTAACGTAGTTTAGGAGCCTCTCGAAATCGCTGTGACTTGAGAGGGGTATCCCGCTCTTCCACGCCGCTGCCCAGCCTGTGCAGGGCAGCGCTTCTCGCTTCCTCGCCGCGTTGAGTGGTACGATGCTTACTCCTCTAGGTGGAATCGTGGAATCCGTTACCACGTAGCTCCCTAGCAGCTCCCCGTACCTCTCGTAGATCGCGTTAATCCTAGCTACCGAGTTATGGACTAGGGGCGTAGCTACCTTAGAGAAAGAGAGGAGAGCTGTTAGCTCCTGGGTAACGCCTATCCTCCTCCCGGCGAGGACTAGCCCCCTATCCCTAAGCGACTTCGAGAGCTCGACTATAGCCCTGTAAAGCTCCCGCCTAGGCGGAAATATGTACTTTGGCGAGCCGTAGGTCGCCTCGATGACTAGCACGTCGCACCTCAAAGGCCTAGCTGGCTTAAGCAGTATCCTATCTTCTGTACATATATCGCCGGTATAGACCAAGTCTACCCTATGGCTTACGAGAAACTGTAGGCTCCCGATTATGTGCCCGGCGCTGTATGCCGCTACTGTGAGCCCAGCTATCTCGATCTCCTCGCCCTCCTCTATGGTCACTACGTTCCTCAACCTCTTGCGCGGGTCTACTAGCTCCCACGTAGGCGTGCTCATCAGCTTGGGGACCTCGCTTAGCGCCCTTAGCGCTCTAGCGCTGAAGTGATCAGAGTGGCCGTGCGATACTAGGACTAAGTCGGGCTTCCTAGGGGGGATGCGCCGCGGGTCGGCGAGTATTAGCTTATCTCCTAGCCTTATTAGAAGCCCTCCCCTGTACTTTACGCTGACGTCCTCCAAGCGGCCTTTACCCTCCCTTGAACACTAGCTTATCGTCGACCTTGGCCAGCAGCCCGGACTCAACGAGCCTGTCTACAGCAAGCCTGTAGTAGTGCTCGCCTACGTCGATGCCGTACCACTCCCTAAACTTCTGAACTAGCTCCTCAAAGGTCCACTCCGTGCGCCCCTCCTTAGCCTCCTCCCTCACGATCTTCTCGATGAAGTTGGTGGTATCCTCCGCTCGAGTCCACGGGTACTGGTACCAGATCCACTCCTTGACCTCGTCGACGTAGTAGTCCGGCTTGATCTTAGCGATCGGGCTAATCCACTGCATAACCGCTACCTTAACCTCGGCGGGCTTGCAGTTCTCCTCTACGTGCTTCCTAGCGACTATTATGGAGTCCCCGGTGTCGCAGATGTCGTCCACTATTAGGACCTTCTTCCCTGAAAGGTCTAGGTTTAGCGGGTACTTAACGTGGGCCTTAGCCGTTATCTCCGCCGCCTTACCCCAGTGGAGCACCTGGACGCTGACTAGGTCGTGTAGGTCTAGGAAGTCGCACAGGAGGCGGGCGGGCACGTAGCCGCCCCTAGAGATCGCGACTATCACATCAGGGCGCCAACCCGACTTCTTTATCTCCTCCGCTAGCTTCCTAGCCCACTCAACGACCTCCTCCCAGCGAACTAGCTTCGTGTTCACCTTAACCAACAACATCACCCGGGAGGCGCCGTCTGGGTCGACATAGTCTTAGAGCGGGTCTCAGAATTATCTTTTTAGCTCTCATCGATTACCGAGCTGGGGGTTTAAGTAGCCTAGCAGCCGCCGGCTAGTTGGAAGTTAAAAGCGGGCCTCAGCGACCAATCTCTCTTCATGCATCCGAACCAGAAACCTTCATCACAGCCCCAGGAGGTTAGGTCACGGCGGCTTATAGCCTTTCCCACCTAGTGCAGGATCTCTGGGGCAAGTACCGCCGAGAATAGCGTTAAACCCGCTAGCGAGGCTATAGGGGCTAGCCCCCTCCGCGCCTTGAACGCTGCTAAGGAGACTAGGGCGAAGATGGCCATGAACGATAGGCTTGAGAGCGCTAAGAGTAGCTTAAGCTTCCCCGAGATAGCTAGCGCAGCGGCCATGCAGCCCGCTAGCACGACGGACGCTATCGGGCTTCTCCCTCGCCAGGTGTGTGCGAGGCTTCGTGGCGCGTGCCCGTCCCTACCTAGCGCGTAGAGTAGGCGCGACACCGTGTAGACGTTGGCGTTTAAGGCCGTAAACGCCGAGAGAATGGCGCCAATCGTTATGACGTATAGGCCTGCGTCTCCGAGGAGCACCGAGGATAGGGATGCGAGTATCGCTGCTTCGTGGTACGAGGTTAAGCTCCTAGACGCGTATGCGAGCAGCATGTAGGTGGCGCCGACGATGCCTAGCGAGGCCACCATGGCCACCTTCACGTCTCGTTGAGGGTTAACCATCTCGCCGCTCGCGCTAGCTATGACCTCAAAGCCCTCAAATCCAAGGAAGAGTATACTCGAGGCCTTAACCAGCCCCACTAGTTCCCGCGGAGGGGTTAGAGGCGGCTTGAGGACTACGGCGGCGTAGAGCGCCACTACGAGGAGTATCGAGACCTTAATCCCTGAGATTAGCGCCTCTAGCATCCCGCTCTCCTTAGCTCCTAGGATGTTTAAGGCCGTTACAATGGCTATTAGGGCTAAACACGCGCAGTCCT
>CAZAZN010000044.1:7577-12742 GCA_964489665.1 uncultured Thermofilaceae archaeon | reverse complement strand
TACTTCTCGAAGGTTAGGATAGACGGCTTTACGGTGTTCTCCTCTACGGGCTACATCCTTGGCTCCTCTCTACCTGCATATCTAGCTGCTGCAGCTATCTACGCGCAAACCCTATCCGTGCCTTATGTGTTGCTCTCGAATTCAACCAATCCTGTATTCCGATACCTCCTCATTACGATCATTCTATACAGAGCCTATGTAAGCCCCCTAGGACCCCTAACCCTAATAGCAGCAGACCTGCTATTCAGGTTCGTTACTATGTGGGAGGCCTTCCTCTTCGTCTGCGCGGTAAAAGGGCTAAGCGAGTTAAGCTGGATTAGATCAACTATTGGGGGAGTCTTAGTAGCCGTTACGGTAATGTTCGTAGCTACCGTTTACCACGAAGTAGGGCTCTTATAAGCTAGCGACTACCTTAAATGATGTACCCGTAGCCTATAAGCCTCCACCGCCCCCTAATCTGTCGGCTTATAGCCACCCTAGCGCCTTCTTCAGCGCACACGGGTATCTTGAGCTTCACGTGCACGTGTTCCTTGCTTACGTTAGTCACGACTCCTACTGTAACGGCCGTTCCGACGTTGATCATTAAAGCTTCTCCCTTGACTATGGGCTCAACCTTCTTGAGCACTTCTAGGCCGACGACCCTCTCTAGGAGCTTAACGTCTAAGTCGAACTCGTTCCATACGGGAGGCAGGGTTCCAGGCTTTCCTACGACGTTACCTATTAGGTTATCTCCTTTAGTAAGGCTGGGGTCAAGCTTTGTACCTACGCCTACGAGACCGCCAGGATAGGCTACCTTAAGGTTCTGGTCGCCCGACTTTAGGCTCGTTATCTCCGTGAAGAGGGGCTCGTACGTAACGCCTCTCTTTGTTTCGACTTTAGCTCCAGGCCTTATCTCGATCTCGTCGCCTATCTCGAACCTACCCTGGATTATCGTGCCTCCAAGCACTCCTCCAACAAGCTTATCGATAGGCGTGCCCGGCTTATTTACGTCAAACGACCTAGCTACAAGCATCCTAG
This sequence comes from uncultured Thermofilaceae archaeon, assembly GCA_964489665.1. GTDB lineage: Archaea > Thermoproteota > Thermoprotei > Thermofilales > Thermofilaceae > CAZAZN01. The sequence continues at coordinate 11,725 of CAZAZN010000044.1, read as the reverse complement.
GGGGCTTAGAGGGATCCCTCTTAGGCGTTGGTATCTTCTCCTCTATGGCCCAAAGGAGTACGTCTACGTTAGCCTTGTGGAGGGCTGAAACGGGAATTATAGGAGCGTCCTCAGCCCAGGTCCCCTTAAGGAACTCTTTTATCTCCCGATAGCTCTCGAGCGCTCTCTCGCGAGATACTATGTCTATCTTGTTCTGGACTACAACTATGTTCTTAACCCCAATTATTGAGAGGGCGGTGAAGTGCTCCCTAGTCTGGGGCCTAGGGCATGGTTGAGATGCGTCTATTACGAAGACCACGCCGTCCATTAGCGCCGCGCCAGCTAACATAACCGCCATGAGCATTTCATGCCCTGGGACATCAACAAAGGACACTTTCCTCACGAACTCCAGCTCGCTACCGCAGTACTTGCACTTGAGGTCAGGCGCTAGCGCGCTAGTGTAATAAGCTTGCGGCGGAGGGCAGTTCGGGCACTTATAGATGGCCGCGTCCGCGTACCCTATCTTAAGAGTTATGCCCCTTTTAAGCTCCTCAGAGTACCTAGCTGTCCACACGCCCGTTAAAGCCTCAACGAGGGTCGTCTTGCCGTGGTCTACGTGACCCGCAGTTCCGATGTTAGTTAGTGGCTGTAGCTTCTTTTGCTCCTCAAGCTCTTCCTCTACCATCGCTACTCCCTTACGATAACGGTGTTTATCTGCACTATGTCCTCCGTGATGGTATTCCCTCTTACGAGCTTCCTACGCCTCTCGCCTCTTCTTCGAGGGTGGAAGCCGGGAGGACCCGATAGTAGTAGCCTGCGCTTAACGCCGCCTGGCAGGTCTGGGCGCATCGGCGCGCCCGCTTTATCGGAGCCGCCGGTTATCTTCAGCTTAATGCCGGGCTTTCCCACCAGGGCGCCGTCGATTACGTCCCCTATTCTAAGCCCTATTAGCTTAATCGCCTTATCGCCCTTAACTTCGACTTGCTCTGCCTTGCCCGTTGCCGGATCCGAGATCACGACTTTAAACTCAGGCATGGTTCCCCCTGTCCTGCGCGTGGGGATTCTTAAGAAGCTTTCTTTAGCTCTCTATTAAACCTCCTTGCTAAGGCCTAGCTTAAGTCTACGTATCCTCTTTAATAGCTCTATCTCCTCGTCGCTTAATTCATCGACGAACTTATCCAGAAGTATCGCTATGTGGTCTAGCGGCACGTCCGAGTACAGGATGTCGCCCTCCCTTATCTGTCTACCAACTATAACCTTACCTCTAATCGATATTGCCACTTCCTGTCCTGTCTCGGCGTATTTTAGAGGTTTACCGTGCTCCTGTATCTGCATGATCTCTCCAACGCGCTTCCCGTCTTTGCGCATGAGCGGCATCCCGCCTCGGATTCTACCCACTAGCACCTTAACTCCAACTATCGCGGGATTGCTTCGGCGGAAGACGTAGCCGGGCAGGATCTTTATGGCTGCCGGTAGCACTAGCTTCTCTAAGGTTCTGGTTTTCTCGAGCTCCTTTTCCCGTACATACCACTCTACGAATTCCTCGACGAGCTTGTAGATTATATTCCCCCGGAATATCTTTATGCCCCTAGCTTTAGCCTCTATCTCAGCTTCCTCCGTCACCTTTACGTTGAACGCCAATATCGCGGCAAGGAACCTATCCTGCATCCTCGTAAGGGAGGCTTCTACGACGTCCCGCCTCACGACGGGGCCTACATCAGCGTACCGCACGGGTATACCGTACTTCTCTAAGTAGCCGACTAGAGCTTCGAGGGTTCCGAGAGTATCCGCCTTAACGACTACACCCGCTATGTTACGCGATATCCTTAGGCTCGATACCTCCTCGCTAACCTCCCTCTTAGCTTCTTCTAGGGTAACCCCGTCCCCTACTACTATAACTGGTGCGCCAGCTACCGCCCCCTCAAGCTCAGGAGCTACCAGCAGGACTCCGGCAGCAGCCCTAACCTCCTCCATGCTAGCGAACCTGTCCTCCGGCGACCTGATCTCGTCTAGGGGGCGTGGCATGAGCAGTGCGCGAACCTTAGTGACTATGGGTCCTTCGAGTCCACCGACTACAACTACGTCGCCTCGCCTTATCCTCCCTTCATAGAGTATAACAGCTGCTGTAGTTCCTAGGCCGACTTCCTCCTTAACTTCTAATATCACGCCACGCCCTGGGCCGAGCTTAGTCCTTAAGCGTTTAATGAGAAACCTCTGAGAGAGGCCTGCTAGGACTAGCAGGAGGTCGGGTATGCCCTCTCCGGTGACGGCGCTAGTGGGTACGATTGCAACGACCCTGGAGAAGTCCCTTACCCTATCGTACCTATCAGCCCTAAACCCCAGCGATCTAAACTGGTTGATTATGTAGGCTAACAGCTCCTCGAGCTTAGCGACTACGTCGGGATCCTGGTGCTTAACGGACTCCACGAATGGTGCGTTCGGGTGCGGCTTCCACCCCGGTATTCTATCTATCTTGTTAGCAGCTACCACGAACGGCGTCCTTCTTCGTCTAAGTATCTCTATAGCTTCGTAAGTTTGTTGCTCAAAGCCCTTTAGGATATCTATCATAAGTATGGCGATATCCGCTATACTACCCCCTCTCCTCCTTAGGTTTGCAAAGGCTTCGTGCCCGGGCGTGTCTATTACCAGAAAGCCCGGTATCTTTATATCGGCTCTAAGTCCGGCCATCAGCGGTCCACAGTACTCCTCGAGGGCCTTCCAGGGGAGGAAGGAGGCGCCAATGTGCTGAGTCATAGTGCCTGGTTCTCGACGAGCTACGGCAGTGCCCCTGATCTTATCAAGTAGCGTCGTCTTCCCTACATCTACATGCCCTAGCACTACAACAACCGGCGATCTAACGTACTCCTCGCTCACGACACAGCCCGGGAGAGGCTTAGCTTAAACGACTCATTAATGTTCCCTTTAGCTCAATAAGTCGGGGGCTAGGGCTGTGTGCCGTAGACTTTCGTCCACTTGTACTTCCTAGGGTTTCGGCCAAGCTTTATCATGTTCTTGAAACACTTGCTAGAGCAGAATCTGAGTATTGTTCCATCGTTCTTCACGAACATTATTCCAGTGCCTGGCTGCATTATGTCGCCGCAGAACGAGCATCTGTAGAGCCTTGGCATGCCCTTGCACCCCCCTAGCAGGCGAGAGGCTTTAGTTATAAACTTGACGCGCCGTCCCCGAAGCTGCTAGGAGGCTAAATGTATATATACTTAGGGAATTATTTGGGGGAGGCGGACGGGGGAGGACTGATGTCGGCTGAGAAGCCGTTCTACGTAAGGTTCATAGTTCCTCCGGAGCTTGCGGAAAAGGCTTATCAAGCAATGAGTATAGCGAGGCAGACCGGCAGGATCAAAAAGGGCACTAATGAGACGACGAAAGCCGTTGAAAGGGGGCTAGCTAAGCTAGTTCTTATAGCAGAGGACGTAGACCCACCTGAGATAGTGGCCCACCTCCCGCTGCTATGCGAGGAGAAGAAGATACCCTACGTCTACGTGCCCTCAAAGCAGAGGCTAGGTAAAGCTGCAGGCCTAGAAGTCGCTGCGGCCTCGGCCTGTATAATTGAGCCGGGCGATGCTAAGGAGCTAGTAGAGGAGATAATTAAGGAAGTTCAGGAAATAAAGGTGAAAGCTGGCCTGGTTAGCGAGTAAGGGAGTGTGAATGTCGGAGAGAGGCAAGTGGAAGGAGCCTGCCGATAAGTGGAGTGATGCCACTCCAGCCGAGGTCATACAGATAGTTGGGCGCACGGGCCTAACAGGTGAGGTAACGCAGGTCAGGGTCAGGATCCTGGAGGGGCCGGACAAGGGGAGGATACTAACTAGGAACGTAAGGGGCCCTGTCAGGCTAGGAGACATATTGATGCTAAGGGAGACTGAGAGAGAGGCGCGTAAGATCTCTACGCGGTAGTGTACTACTGGAGTAATACCCTAATAGTTTCGCAAATCTATTAGGGTAAGGGCTAGAACTCCTGCCCCTTCTTTTCTAGCAGGGACTTAGATGGCGTACGAGCTACTCGGCACCATCGCCGTGGCAGAGCTTGAAGTACCAGTAGAGATAATTGGAGAGAGGACGCGTAAGGTAAGTCTTGGCGGCTTGCAAGTAGAGCTGAAGAAAGGAGCTAAGCTAGAGCTACCCCTAAAGGCCGTGCTTTCTCTGATAAGGAG
>CAZAZN010000044.1:0-7477 GCA_964489665.1 uncultured Thermofilaceae archaeon | reverse complement strand
ATGTCTCTAATGACTTTAGAGGAAAGGGCTCTCTACGTTAAGCTCTGTAGCATCGTAGGGGCCTGGCGGGATAGTATGCAGAGGTTTATTGAGGAGGGCGACGTCCTTGAGCTCTGAGGCTGTTCCAATAGAGGTTGAGGAGCTTAACCTAGAGGAGAAGTTCGTGGAATTCTACAAGGCCTTTAAAGACGCTAAAGGGGAGTATGAGTATAGGAAGCGCATCTCGCGAATGGCGCTAGAGGGTAGCATATCGCTGGTTATAGATTTCGAAGACTTATTGCAGTTCGATGAGGAGCTAGCTAGTAGGCTACTCGACAGCCCGCGCGAGACGCTAGATGCTGCCTCTAAGGCCATCAAGGCGGTCATGAAGGTTGAGAACCCGGACTACGCAGCCATGGTTGAGGAGTTTAAAGCTAGAGTTAGGGGTCTACCTGACAACTACCAGGTCTCTATCAGGAATCTCCGGTCTAGGCACATCGGCAAGCTTATCGCGGTAGAGGGTATCGTGACCAAAATCTCGCCCGTTAAACAGCTGTTAATCGAAGCCGTCTTTAGGTGCGAGGAATGCGGAGGCGAGATAAGGGTGCCCCAAAGGGAGAGGACTCTTGAGAAGCCACAGTTCTGCCCTCACTGCGATCCCGAGGGTAAGAAAAAGAAGACGAAGTTCGAGTTAATCGTAGAGAAGTCGAAGTTCATCGACTGGCAGAAGTTCGTACTACAGGAAAAGCCCGAGGAGCTACCTCCCGGGCAGCTCCCGAGGTCGCTCGAGGTCATAGTAACGGAGGACCTAGTAGACGTCGTAAGGCCTGGCGATAGAGCCATGGTTACGGGCTTCTTACTAGCCGCTAAGGACAGATTCCAGAGGAGGGAGGGGCCTCCGCTCTTCCAAGTTTACATGGAGGCGAATTACGTGGATGTAGCTACCAGGGAAAGCCTCGACGTGGAGATAACGCCCGACGATGAAAGGAGAATTCTAGAGCTTGCTAAGCGCCCAGATATCCGAGAGCTGATAATAAACAGCATCGCCCCCTCCATATACGGGTACAGGGAGATAAAGACCGCCATAGCCCTACTCCTCTTCGGCGGAGTACCGAAGGTGTACCCAGACGGGGTGAGGGTTAGAGGGGATATACACGTCCTCCTAATAGGAGACCCAGGAACCGCTAAGTCTCAACTGTTGAGGTACGTTGCCTCCATAGCGCCTCGCGGCATTTACACTACGGGGAAGGGGGCTACGGCAGCTGGACTTACAGCCGCGGTCGTTAGGGAGAAATCAACTGGCGATTTCTACCTCGAGGCAGGGGCATTGGTGTTAGCAGATGGGGGGGTTGCCTGCATAGACGAGTTCGATAAGATGGACCCGCGCGATAGGGTAAGCATCCACGAAGCTATGGAGCAGCAGACAGTCAGCATAGCTAAGGCTGGTATCGTAGCGACGCTAAACGCTAGAGCGTCCGTGCTAGCGGCTGCAAACCCCGCCTTTGGCCGCTACATACCTGGACGCAGCATCACCGAGAACATAGACCTACCGCCTACCATTCTCTCAAGGTTTGACCTAATCTTCGTCATAACGGATAGGCCTAACAGGGAGAGGGATAGGCAGCTAGCCGAGTACGTGCTCGACTTCCACAGGCAGAGGTATCCCGAGACCTTGGAAGCGATAATACCTAGAGAGCTGCTAAAGAAGTACATTGCCTACGCTAGGAAGTACATTAAGCCTAGGCTCTCTGAGGAGGCCAAGGCTAAGCTCGTCAACTTCTACGTTGAGATGAGGGCTAGGAGCGAGGAGCCGGACTCCCCGATTACCATAACGCCCAGGCAGCTAGAGGCACTAGTAAGGCTAGCGGAGGCGCACGCCAAGATGGCCTTAAGCGAGGTCGTAACCGAGAAGGACGCGGAAGCCGCGATAGACCTCATGACCTACTTCCTCAAGAGCGTGGGCATAGACGTAGAGACGAGGAAGATAGACATCGACGTGGTGATGACGGGGCAGTCTAGGTCGCAGAGGGAGAAGATACTGATACTCATGGATCTCATTAAGGAAATGATAGAGGAGAATAACGGCGAGCCCGTTAAGCGCGAGGACGTAATTCAAAGAGCTGTCGAGAGGGGCTTCGACGAAGCCTTCGTGCGCAAGATCATAGAGAAGCTCCATGAAAGCGGAGAGCTTATCGAGCCGCGCCCAGGCTACATTTTGAGAACCGTGATGTAGGCGCGCGCCAATGCTAATCGATGAGCTACCGTTGCCTAAAGAGGCTATAAAAGCGCTAAAGAGCAGGGGAATAAGGGAGCTATTCCCCCCTCAGGAAGCAGCAGTAAGGGCGGGGTTATTCGAGGGCCAGAGCATAGTTCTAAGCGCGCCCACCGCGTCGGGGAAGACCCTAGTAGCCGTATTAGCTGCGCTAAACCACGTTCTCGACGGGGAGGGTAAGGTCCTCTACCTCTCCCCCTTAAGGGCGATAGCTAGCGAGAAGTACGAGGATTTCTCCTATTTTACAAGGCTAGGCGTGAAAGTTGCCTTAACGACCGGGGACTACGACTCTTCGGATCCCTGGCTCGAGAGGTACGACGTAATAGTTACTACTAACGAGAAGGCGGATAGCCTACTGAGGCATAGGGCTTCATGGCTTAAGCACGTTACACTGGTGGTTGCGGACGAGGTACATTTAATCAACGAGGCTAGGAGAGGGCCGACGCTCGAGATGCTGCTAGCGAGGCTCCTAGCTTGTGTGGAGGGCGAGGAACGCCAGCTTCTCGCTCTAAGTGCTACGATAAAGAACTTAGAGGATTTAGCGAGCTGGCTTGGGGCTAAGCCGCTAAAGGTTGATTGGAGACCAGTTGAGCTGCGGGAAGGCGTGTACTACGACGGCGAGGTAGTGTTTAACGACGGGAGAGAGCTAGAAATACCGGAGAGGGAGAACCCGGTAGTCGATCTAGTGCTTGACTGCTTAGAGGGAGGGGGTCAGGCGCTAGTCTTTTCATCGACTAGGAGGAGCGCCGTCTCTCAAGCTAAGAGGCTTGCAAAGCATGTCTGTCGTGTGCTTAGCGAGCCTGAAAAGAGGAGGCTAGCTCAGGTGTCAGCGGGGATCTTAACAGCTGAGAAGAACGTAGTTACCGAGCTACTAGCCGAGCTCGTTAGCCGAGGCGTAGCTTTTCATCACGCTGGCCTTTCCTATAGAATTCGGAGGACGATAGAGGATGCTTTTAGAGAGAATGCAATTAAGGCGATAGTTGCTACGCCTACGCTTGCAGCGGGGGTTAATCTACCAGCTAGGAGGGTTATAGTAAGCGACTATAGGAGGTATAACGTCGAGCTAGGCGTATACGAGAAGATAAGCGTAATGGAGTATAAGCAGATGGCAGGTAGGGCCGGTAGGCCGCAGTACGATAAGGTCGGCGAAGCGATTCTCATCGCGCGAACTCTCGACGAGCGCGACATGCTGATCGAAGAGTACGTGCACGCTGAGCCGGAGAGAATCTATTCCAAGCTAGCATCCGAGCCGGCGCTTAGGGCGCACGTACTGGCTACCGTCGCCAGCGGGTACGCGAGTAGCGAAAGGGAGCTCCTCCGCGTGTTTAAGAGGACGCTGTACGCTAAGCAGTACGGGGCGTCCACGCTAGCATTCTCCCTAGGACGAGTCCTGCGCTTCCTGCAACGAGCGGGCTTTATAAGGGCGGAGGATGGGCGAATAGAGGCTACTGAGCTAGGAGCTAGGACGTCGCAGCTTTACCTAGATCCCTACTCGGCTATTACCATCGTAGAAGGGCTTAGGAGGAGGAGCGAAGCAGAGGAAATAGCTTACCTACACTTAATAGCGTCTACCCCAGACATGCCTAAGCTCTACTTGAGGAGGAGGGAAAGGGAGGACTACGAGTCGCTGCTCGAGCATTTAGAGGGAAAGCTCCTGTTGGGGCCACCGGAAGATCCCGTGGAGTTCGAGTTCTTTTTATCCAGCTTAAAAACCGCCTGCCTACTGCTCGACTGGATCGAGGAGCGGGACGAGGATTACATCATTAAGCGCTATGACGTCGGTACGGGCGACATTTACTCGCTTACGCAAACCGCCGAGTGGCTATGCTATGCAGCGAGAGAACTAGCTAAGGTGGAGGGCCTCCTATCCCACGTTGGGAAACTCTCGCTACTAAGGGAAAGAGTAAAGCACGGAGTTCGCGAGGAGCTCCTAGAGCTAGTCCAGATAAAGGGCGTAGGTAGAGTAAGGGCACGTATCCTATACAACCACGGCTACAGGAGCCTCGCCGACCTGGTTAAGGCTAGTGAGAAAGAGTTGGCGAGGCTTCCACTAATCGGACCTACCATCGCCCGCAGGATAAAGGCCGCTCTAGAGGGTAAGGGCTTAGGAGAGGAGGACGAGCGAGCGAGAGCCGTTACGCTAGAGGACTTTTTATCCTAAAGGTGCGGTGTTAAGCTGGGGGTGATGTAAGGCGGTTCGCTAGAAGGATGAAGAGCAGGAGTACGGCTGACCCCCTTCTACTTCCTAAACTTAGCGGCCCTCGCCAGCTTCCTCTCACAGGTGCGAGCAACTGCCTCAAGCTCGTCCCTGCTAGCGCGCGTTAACTCCAGGAGGCCTAGCCTCTCGGCGACCCTAACTAGCCTTAGCCCTTTCTCGCTTCTGATCAACAAGAGCGTCCACCCCTTCTCTAGGGCGCTGCCAGCCGATATATCCGAAGCCAGTCCCGTGTAGTCAGGGCAGAAGTAGCAGGGCTTTCGAAACGTCTCGGCAACGGCCTTTAAGGGTTTTAGTATTTCACGCCCATCGGCTTTAATGAGTAGCTTTCCACGCTTGATAGAAACCTTTGTGGGTTTAAGGGGAGCTACCAGCTGCCGCACAAGCTTTACGAAGCTTTCCTCGAAGCTCGTATAGCAGAAAAGGCTAATCAGAACAGCCTCGATACGGCGGGCTTTAAGCAGGGCTCTCGCAGCCAGCGTTGTACACGGTAAGCCCACTAGCAGTGCCTTTTCCCTCATTTCTGCTAATATAGGTATGGGGGTTGAGAACACGTACTTAGAGCCAGTAGCCTCGACTATTTTCTCCTCGCTCTCAGCTACGACGTAAATGGGCTTAAGGGGTTCTCTGGAGTCTCCGAGCGCCACGACGGGTTTAAACCCTTCCCTAAACCCGGCTAGTACTAGGCTCGTTACAGCTCCCCCGTCCTCGCATCTCTCTACCACGCTTCGAAGTAAGCTGCGAGCTTTAACCGCTAGTACGTACTCTCCTAGCCCGCTCCAGGACGAGACGTCGCGGTTAGCGTACGAGGGGCAAACTGTTACGCATAATCCACACGCGCTACACCTACCCTTTAAGACCGGCTTGCCGTGCTCTACCTCTAGCGATCTCAAAGGGCATGCGTAGACGCACGCAAGGCAGCGATAGCAAGCCCCCCTCTTTACGACCTCCTGCTCGATAACCCTAAAGCTTAAGCCCGCCACGTTAGGGGTTAGGTGAGGGGTTTAAAGCTGTGAGCGAGTTAAAGCTGGTAGACCTATTCTGTGGCGCGGGGGGATTCTCCAGGGGGTTTAAGGAGGCCGGATTTAGCGTTGCGCTAGGGCTGGATAACGTAGAGACAGTCGCCGAGACCTTCAAGGCTAACTTCCCGGGTTCTAAGGTCATCGTAGAGGATATCAAGCTCGTAAGGGCGGAAGACATCGAGGCGCTTATAGGATCTCCCAAGGTCGTCATAGGAGGTCCACCGTGCGAGCCCTTCACGAGCGCAAACCCTAAGAGGAAGCCTAATCCCCTAGATCGTCTCTACGCTGACCCTGTGGGATCCCTAGTTCTGCACTTTGTAAGGCTCGTAGGAGACCTGAACCCAGAGGTCTTCGTGATGGAGAACGTGCCCGGCATACTAGAAGGAGAGCTCAAAGATGCGTTAAGGAAGGAGTTCAAGAGAGCTGGATATGGGAAGGTGTACTTTAACGTCCTAAGAGCGGAGGACTACGGCACGCCATCGCACAGGATACGGGTCTTCATGTCAAACATTAGAATTAAACCAAGGCCTTCAAGGGAGAGGGTAACGGTAATAGAGGCCATAGGCGACCTACCGCCGCCAAGCCTAAATCCGCCTATTCCGAACCACGAGCCAGTTCCGCTCTCGCCGAAGAAGCTTAAGAGAATAGCTAAGCTTAGGTGGGGTCAAGCGCTAATAAGCTACAAGGGGTACGGGGATAAGGTCTGCTATAACCTAGTGAGGCTTCACCCGTATAAGATCGCTCCAACGGTAATGGGGTCTTCACGGTTCATACACCCGTTTGAGGACAGGCTGTTAACGGTTAGGGAGCACGCTAGGCTCATGGGATTCCCCGACGATCACGTTTTCCTCGGAGGGAGGGACACCCAGTTTAACCAGGTCGGGGAGGCGGTGCCCGTGCCGCTAGCTAAGGCTATAGCCAAGGTCGTAAGAGATTACTTAGAGGGCGTGCTGTAGTAGTGGCTATGCGAGTCGAGATAATCCCTGTGCTTCACAGCGTCATGTCAGCGCAGCGCGTAGTCGAGTGCGCTAGAACGGCTTACGGCCTAGGCTTTAAGATATTCGTCGTCTCACGAGCGCTGGGCACGGCTGCACAGTCAGGAGTACCCGACGCCCAGAAGATGGCCTTAAAGATGGGTAAGAGTTTCGCGTACCTCTCAGACCTCGACGACGTGATAGAGGTCTTCAACCCTAACGCGGTCCTGCTGGTAGTACCCCAGAAGTACGGGGGCGAGCCCGCCGAAGAGGTCCTAAAGAAGTTAAACTCGGGAAAGGTAGCGCTAGTCTTCAGCGGCTCAGAGCCAGGCTTCTCTAGAAGGGAGCTCGAGAAGGGCACTCCAATCTATTTTAAGGGGATCGTCGAGGACATAGGATCAGTTGCGCTGTTTGGTATAGGCCTTTACCTTGCGTTAAAAATCCTCACTTAATCCTAACCCTATTGATCTTCTTATTTTGCCACGAGTACCTGCGCAGCCTCTTAGACCTCCCGAAGCCGCAGGCAGCGCAGTACTTCTTCCTCACGTGGTAGGCGTGCCTACCACACCTCCTGCACCTTATGTGCGTTATGCCCTTACCTCTCTTGCCAAACGAGGGGGTGCCCTTACCCATTAAACCACCTCAGCGGGGCTTATCAGCACGACGTTATCGCCCCTAATTATAATCGTGCCCAGCTTCCTAGTCTTAGACTCCCTCATCTCCTCCGCGTCGTCGAGCACTAGGTTGAGGTGCTGGTCAAAGCTCCTCAGTATGCCTCGAATCTCCCTGCCTCCCTTCAGCTTAACTAGCACCATCGTGTTAAGCGATTTTATTAACAGCTCTGCGGTTCCCGAGGGCAAAGCGCATCCCTCGACAGAAGCCAACCCCAACCCCTTATAAGGCTTCTCTCAAGCCACGAATTTACCCCGCCTGGCAGGGCAACGATTTTAACCCCCCTTGAAGCTCTAGAACCGAGACTTGACGGGCCCGTGGTCTAGCGGAAGGATGCCCGCCT
>CAZAZN010000043.1:0-12910 GCA_964489665.1 uncultured Thermofilaceae archaeon | reverse complement strand
CTTCCAGTCGCTTACCACGGGGGGTACGAGGCTCGGAACGATTAGGACGGCGGCTGCGTAGAGGGCTGTGAGCGCTAGTAGCCCTCCTGCGAGGTCTAGGATGTTAAAGAGGATTACCGCTGCTAGCATGAGGGAGAGCGGGAGTAGAGTTGCTAGCCTAAGAAGCATTAGCCTAACCTTCCTAAGCGGTTTACGCGGCTCGGGCGGCTCCCCTTCAACTAGCACAACATATACGTAGCACTTTACAATTCTACCCCGCCTTATGAGTAGCCTTATCAAGGATCCGCACCAAAAAAGAAAAGTGAGCTATTAGAGTATAGAGGAGGATAGCTAGGCCCCTAGCTCTAGCTCTTCAGCCTCTTCTTCCTCGGCCCCTCTCCTTTTCGCGACGAAGAACACTCCTCCTCCTGTTGCTGCGATGGCTAACGTCTCTAGAGACGTTACGGGTATGCCTATGAACGGGATCTCGAACAGCACGTCCATCTTAACCGTATGCTCCATGTTCCCGTTAACGGCTAGCTTCTCGCTCCGAGATAGCCTCTTGTATAGCGTCTCGACTTTGTAGGTTGCAGCCGGGATCTGCTCGAACATTACGGTACCTCCCTCGTCGGTCTCGCCAACGGCTACGGTGCTCCCCTTAGTTGTAAGCCGCACTATTACGCCCTTTAGAGGCTGTCCAAGGACGCCCGTAACCTTAATGGTCAGCGCGTACACCTTACACTTCACCATGAGCTCGGTGTCAGTAATCGTGCCTAGGTTTAGCCTTGCGACCTCGATGCCCATGTGGTATATAGTAACCTCGTAGGGGCCAGGTACGTATAGTTTAACCTTGGCAGCACCATCGGCGCTAGTCGTAACGTTAAGCGCTAGGGCGCCGGTAACCGTTACCATCGCGTTTGCTAGCGGCTTGCCGTTCGCGTCGACGGCCTTAATCTTAAGGTCCTCCCACTCGATTTCAATGATGTACTCGCCAGGCTCCTTAGCGGATCCCGACTTAACCTGTATGTATGCCTCGTTCTCAGCTAAGGCTAGGGTTCTAGAGGTGCCTAACCAGCCCCCGCTGTACTCCCAGTAATCCTCGTACCTATCTCCGCTAGGAGTCACTACAGCCTTGATCTTACCGTAATGGGGTACCTGTACGACTAGGTAGGCGTACTTAGCCTCCTTTATGTCATCCTCGCTAATGGTAGCCGTTAAGCCTAGCGGGGACCACTTCCCAACCTCCTTTATCTCGACGGGTATGTACATTACGTTAATGGGGGACTTGCCAGTGTTCTTTACCTCGAAGTAGTTCCCGTAGACTACGTAGGCCTTAAGCCAGAACTCCATCCTAAGCGGGGGAACTAGGAAGGATGCCGCCTTTATGTTGAACTTCTCCTCCTTAGCGAAGGCTAGATCACACATCTCAGCGCTTACTGAAGCGCCGCTACCACCTCCGTGTAGCGCGACGCTGTAGAGTACGACAACGGCGCCTATGGGGGTCCAGCCTTTCCTCCTCTTCACGGCAAACCTCTTAGTGGCTCCGGGCTGTACGGTCTCGTTGTAGACGCGCTCCTCTACTACTAGGAACGCTGACGGTAGCTTGTAGCATTCGCCGTGCTTAACGACTAGCCTGTACTTCCCGGGTCCAAACGCGCCGACCTTTATCTCGACGTGCTTGGGGTCTATCTTAAAGGCGTCGGGCGGGTAGTCCTCCTGCACCTCCGCTATGTCTACTCCGTTAGGCGCCTTAACACCCACGAAGGCGTAAGGCGCGAAGTTATCCATGGTAACCTTAAGCATGTAATCTTTGAGGGTGAATGGCTCAACGGGTTCTGGAACCTCAACCTCTACCTCGCCTTCGTGTAGCTCTACCCACCACGTCTTAACGTAGTAAGTTACTATAGTGAAGGTCCCGGAGCAGTTCTCACGCTTAGTCGTTAGCCTAATCTTACCGCTAAAGGAGAGGATTCCCTTAAGCGCCCCATCTTCCTCAACTAGCTTGTCGTAATACGTCGGTATTATCGAAGGCCCGAGCTCTTCGGATATCCAAAGCTCCATGTGGTGAAGCTTAAAACCTGGAGGCTCCGCTGGAGCCGTGACCTCGTAGACCTGCTCGGGAGAGAGGAGGACGTCTACCTGCTCCTCAGCCCTTACGAAGAGCTCTACCCTAGCGTAGTACAGGGGCTCGCCACGCGGCTCAGCGAGGGCTAAACCTAGGGCGGCTACCAGGATTAACGTGACGAGTAGCGCTATCTTTCTCAACACCCCCACCTCGTTAGGGTGAACGCTTAGTGGTGATAAGCCCGGAGCATAGCGCGGCTTACGAAATACGCGGGTAATACCTAGAGACTTCGCAAAGCGCGCTCAGATGGAGGTATGCTTTTTACCCGATCACCGCTTGCGACTAGGGGGTCGTCGGTGAAGTACAGGTTAATGGACCTCCTAGCCTGCCCCTACGATAAGCACTTCCCCCTAGAGCTGTACGTATTCAAGGTTAATGTGTACAAGGAAAGGGAGATTAAGTTCAAGAAGAAGCCTGTGTGCGAGCTTTACTGCGCTTTCCGCGGTAAGAAGGTCGAGGAGCTAGAGGGAGATCCGGGCTGCGAGGAGTGTATTAAGTACGAGGTGGCGGAGGCCGTCCTGTACTGTCCCGAATGCGGTAGGTGGTACCCCGTGTGCGACGAGATCCCAATACTCGTGCCGGACGAGATGAGGCGTAAGAACGAGGACCTAGAGTTCCTAAGGAAGTATAAGGATAAACTTCCCGAGAAAGTGGTTAAGAGGGGCAAGCCCTGGGCTTTGGAGGAGGGTTAGTCGTGCGTATAGATGAACGTTAGCCTGTCCTCTTCTCTAGCCTCTAGCTTAACGAAGCCGAACCTGAAGAACTGTATTTGAGCTCCCGGGCTAAGCTCCTTCAGATAAGCCTCGCCTACTCCCTGGACCTCTTCTAGTTCGTCCCCCTTAGGCCTTAGGACTGTAACTTCGACGTAGTCGTCGACGGGGCACCACTGGAGGATCGGTAGTTTACGCCTCTTAGCGTACTCGGGATCTACGTTGAGGAACACGGCTTTAAGTGGGCGCGTTGAAACAGTCCTGAAGTTCGCTAGGCCGAGGAGCCTAAACTCGCGCCCTGACGCCAGCGTCTCCGCGTCGCTCTTAGGGATGTACACCTCGCCTCTACCTCCGCTAACCTTTAGCGAAATCCTCCTCCGCCCCCTCTCAGGGTACGATGGGTGGTAAGGGATTTCGGCTTTAGCTTCCCTGCTAAGCCCTTCTAGCTCTAGCACTGCAGGGTCTGGGACGAACATGTACCTGTTAGCCTTTGGTTCTAGGTATTTTCTATTAAGGGCGTAGAGCTTCTTGGGGCTTACTACGGCGGATGAGGGCCTGATTCCGACCTCGAGGATGAGGTCCCAGATAGCTTGTGGGAGGAAGCCTCTTCTCCTAAGGGCTGCTAGCGTGGCTAGTCGTGGATCGTCGAATCCCGTGAAGATGCCCTTCTTTAACCCCTCACGCATCTTGGACTTGCTTAGGACGGCTCCCTCCAGAATTATTTTGCCGAAGTGTACTACTACGGGCATTTCCCATCCAAAGTGCCTGTATATGTAGGATTGCTTCACGGTGTTTACTTCGTGCTCCTTAGCTCTTAGCACGTGAGTTATGCCCATTAAGTGGTCGTCTACAGCGCACGCGAAGTTGTAGGTAGGCCAGACGACGTACTTGGCCCTGACCAGCGGGTGGGGGTGTTTGTCAGTGTCGATTATCCTGAAGGCTATCCAGTCCCTAACCGAGGGGTTGGGATGGCTTATGTCGGTTAATACCCTAAGCGTGGCCTCCCCCTCTCCGAAAGCCCCTTCCAGCATCTTGTCCCAGAGCTCCAGCTGAGCTTCTAGGGGGCGGTTAGCGCAGCGGCAGCGCTTACCCTCAGCTCTAAGCTTCCTCACGGTCTCAGACGGGCACGTGCATACATACGCCTTCCCGCGCTCGAGGAGCCTTCTAGCGTGCTCGTAGTAGATCTCCATCCTTAGGCTCTGTATGTACTCCTCATCCCACCTTATCCCCAACCACTTCAGGTCCTCTCGGATGAGATCGTAGGCGTTGGGGAGCGGAGCTTTAGTCCTGGGATCGGTGTCCTCAAACCTCAGGATGAACCGCCCCTTGTACTTCTGGGCGTAGGCGTAGCTAAGTATCGCTGGCCTAGCGTTTCCTAGGTGAAGGGCGAAGTCCGGGTTAGGGGCGAAGCGCGTAACCACCTTACCTTCCCTAGCTCTCGGTAGAGGGGGGAGCCCTCTCTCTTCCGGCTTAGCCCTGCGCTCGAGGAGCTCCGGCGCCAATTTCTCCAACATGCTCTTCTGCTCTTCTAAGCTCATGGAATTAATCCTCCCCACGACTCTCTTGACTACTTCAACGACGTCCCTAGCCCTAGGCCTTAAATCAGGCCTCTCTCCAAGCACCTTGGCGACTACCGCGTTAACCTTAGCCTTACCGCCGTACCTGACGGCATTGGCTAGCGCGTACTTAAGCGCGATCTTCTCCAGCTCCTCCAAGCCAATCCCTTTCAGAGGGGGTTGAGGGCGCTTTTTAACGCTGCCCCACCACTCTTAGGCGATGATGGAGCTTGAGCTCGTTAAGACGGCGTGGCTTGCCTTCTTCATGCTCATAGCCGCCTACTCGGACGTTAAAACCCGTCTCATAGACGACGAGGTGTGGGTGCTAGCCTCCACCCTATCCCTCCCCATAGCCCTCTACCAGCTCCTAATGGCGCCAGCTTTAGTTAGGATCCTGTACGCCCTTTCCGCCCTCACTGCAGTACTGGTAGCTGTAGCCCTAAACAGGGCTAAGATGCTGGGAGGCGCCGATGTAGGCGCCTTGATCGTTATAGGACTCGCAGAGGTGCCGAGGATCGGGGAGGTGTTTCCGCCCTCCCTATCGGTGATATTCAACGCCGCCCTTCTCTCAATTAGCTATGCGCTGTTCATCCTGGCAAGGAACGTTGCCCGCATAGCTAGGGGGGAGGACCTATTCGAGGGCGTGCACGCGTCTCAGTTGACGAGGATTCTGGCGCTGATAACCGCTATGAAGGTTAGCGTCGAGGAGCTAGAGAAAGCGCCGCTAAAGTTCTCCATTGCGGAGAGGCTTGTTGACGGTAGGCGAGAGCTGAGGCTAAGCCCCCTAATAGGAGAGGAGGAGCAGCCCCCGGAGTGGGTTAAGGGCTTAGGCGAAGTGTGGGTAACGCCCTACGTGCCGATGGTAGCCTACATCGCTGCAGGCTGGATGGTTTACAAAGCGCTTGGGTGCTTAGCAGAGCCCCTCCTAGCTGCACTGCTAGGCATCCACATATAGTATTGTCGTAGGTTAAGGTACTGGGCGATGACCGAAAACTCGGGTTCCGCACTGGTGAGGAGCAGGGCTAGCGGGAGCCCCAGCCCCGCCTATGATGAGGCTGGGAAGAAGCGAGCGATGAGCGCCCTGTCTCACTCGTGAGGCGGGGCGCTCCGCTTAAGATATTTGCGGTTGAAGCGAACGGCTTCTGGGTTAGAGCGTGTCACCGAAGCTCAGCCCCACGCTGCTGGCAATCATCGGCGTTCTAGTGTTCATAGCCTACATCCTCCTGATAGGCATCGACGTCTTCAAGCTAGCTACTACAATAGTGAGGGCGAGACCGGAGTACTACCTCCTAGCCATATGCTTAGACGTATGCTTCATCTTCTTTTACGCACTAGCCTGGTTTCTGTGCGTAAAGGCGACGTACCGTGGAGTGAAGCTAAGGGACGCGGTCTTAATGGTGATAATAAGCTGGTTCGGCGACATGCTAATACCAGTAGCTTTCACGACAGGCGAGGTCATAAGGCTCTACCTCCTCAAGAAGCTCTACGGGATTGAGTATAGCCGGGGGCTGGCGGCGACTGTAGTGCACAGGATACTGAGCGCCCTAGCGTTCGTCATCTTCGTTACAATGGGCCTTATCTTCCTAATAGAGGGAGGAGCCGTACTACCCAGCAGCGTATTAAAGCAGGCGGTGTTCGCGGTGAGCATGGCGTTCGTCGTTGTGCTGGTAGGCTTAGTCGTGCTGCTGAGGCCAGACCTCGTTGAGAGGGTTACGTATAGGGCCTACTGGCTAGCTACGAGGTCGCTAGCTAGGCTAAGGCTAGAGAGGTATAGGAGAGCGATAGACTCCGCGGTGAGGTCGTATAAGGAATCTGTAAATGCGATAAAGGGTAACGTCCTATACGTTTGCCTAGGGTTCTTCGCTACGATAACGCAGTGGGCATTTGGAGTATCGATACCGTACGTCATATTCGATGCCGTCGGATATCACATGAGCTACTGGGCGCTAGCGGCTGCCTATCCCCTGTACGGGCTCGTCGACAACATCCCCGTTGGCATACCTGCTAACGCTGGAGTCTTGGACATGGCGATGACCTCTATGTTCATACTCTTAGGAGCTCCTAAGGAGGTGGCAGCTACAGTGACGATACTTACGAGGAGTATTATAGTGCTCTTCGAGGCGGTGCTCACGGGCAGCATTACGGCTCTAGTAGCCCCCAAGCTGGTCGGCCCGATCGACGTCGAGTCCATTAAGGCAATGGTAGAGGAACACCTTAAAGCTGAAAGGGAGGGCCTCCGAGAAGTCCGGTAAAGGCTTTTATCGAGACTTGGTTCTCAGAAAGGCGAGGGGGTTAAATGGGAAGGAGCCGGCAGCCAGTAACTTCGCTCCCTCCTTACAGCCAGCTGGCTAGGCTGTCCGTGGATGAGCTGGAGAAGGTGGTTGAGGGGGTTAGGGGGGAGCTACTGCCCCGTGAGGGAGTTCACTACAGGGTCGATCTATCTAAGGCCCCTAGTCTAAGGGAGGGCGAGAAGCTCCTAAGATACACGCTTTCGCTGTGCCCCTACTGCCTCACTCTACTAAGGGCTGTCGTCTTCGAGCGAGATGGTAAGGTCTGGATCAGGAAGGTCTGCCCCGAGCACGGAGAGATAGAAGAGGTTTACTGGGGAGACGCCGACCTGTACAAGAGGTTTAAGAAGTGGAGCTTCAACGGCAGGGGGAACCGAGATACTCAGGTGAGCTTAGAAGCCCTATGCCCCTACAACTGCGGGCTATGCCCTCGCCATAAATCCCACCCAGCGCTCGTAAACCTAGTCGCTACTAACCGCTGCGATCTAAGCTGCTGGTACTGCTTCTTCTACGCTGAAAAGGCTGGCTACGTCTACGAGCCGAGCCTAAACCACATAAGGTACATGCTAAGGTCCGCTAGGCGCCTCTCTCCTTTTAAACCGATAGCCCTCCAGATCACGGGAGGGGAGCCTCTCCTACGCGACGACATAGTGGATATCGTTAAGATAGCTAAAGAGGAGGGCTTCACGCATGTTCAAGTCAACACTACAGGCCTCAAGCTCGCCTTCAACCCCGACCTAGCCGTAGCCCTCAGGAAGGCTGGCACTAACGTAATCTACATGAGCTTTGACGGCGTATCGCCGCGCACCAACCCTAAGAACCACTGGGAAGTTCCCTACATTCTCGAGAGCTTAAGGAAAGCTAAGCTAGGCGTGGTGCTGGTCCCAACGGTCATCAGAAGCGGGAACCTAGGCGAGCTCGGCGACATCATAAGGTTCGGGCTTAAACACGTCGACATAGTAAGAGGCGTTAACTTCCAGCCAGTCTCGCTTACGGGCAGGATTAGCAGGGCCGAGCGCGAGAGGCTTAGGGTAACAATACCCGATGCCATTATTGAGATAGAGAAGCAGACCGATGGGCAGGTTTCCCGCTACGACTGGTACCCTGTGCCCTCGGTAGTGCCCATATCGCACTTCGTCGAGGCGCTTACCGGCGAGCCCAAGATAGAGTTTACCGAGCACTTCGCCTGCGGAGCCGCTACTTACCTCTTCCAAGATGACGGTGAGATAATACCGATAACTAGGTTCGTCGACGTCGAGGGACTATTCACGTTCCTCGAGCAGAAGGCCGAGGAGCTGAAGCTCGGCAGGAACAAGTACGTAGTGCTCCTCGAGGTCCTCTGGAAGCTTAGGAAGTTCGTCGACCTCGAGAAGGCGCCAAGGAGGATGAGGGAGGGCAAGAAGTTCCTAAAGTACATATATAAGATCTTAGTCAAGCACGATTACTCCTCGTTAGGCGAGTTCCACTACCAAACGCTATTCGTGGGCATGATGCATTTCATGGACCTGTATAACTACGACGTCGCGAGGGTTCAGAGGTGCGGCATCCACTACGCGGTGCCCGATGGTAGGCTGATACCGTTCTGCACCTTTAACGTAATACCGCAGCTGTACAGGGACCGCCTACAGAGGCTCTTCTCGTACACGATCGAGGAGTGGGAGAGCACGTTCAATAGGAAGCTAGCTGAAGACAAGTACGTCAGGCCGCTGAGAAAGCTGCTACGGGGCGAGACGTATAGGAGGGCGTACGAGGGCATCTTCGACGTGAATAGCATGAGCTACGAGGAGCACGCCTACGCGTCTAAGTCATTTGGCATCCCTGTAGCCGAGTAGGTGGGCGAGGTGAGGCTTAAGGCGTTTAGGGTAACCAGCCCGGGAGCCCGAGTAAGCCCCCTAGTCCTAGCTGAGGGAGAGGAGGTCATCGAGCTTAAGCCCGTAAGGACGCGCGATTTCAACGACGAGGAAGACGCCCTAGACCTAGACATGGACCTAGCTCCATCGGCCCTCTTCTCATACGTTGATCTGCTGAACCTCTCCGCCTCGTGTCTCGTCGAGGAGTACGATGTTAGAGAAGGGTATAGGCTAGTGGCTAAGGCCTACCTCGTAAAGCGGGACGGAGATAGGCGCCTAGTAGTGAACCTACTTGACGTAGCTAGGGGCTACGAGAAGAGGCTAGTAGCCACCACGCCGGAAGACGCGCGCAAGCTCTTACCCGAGATCGGGAAGGTGGGCAAAAGGATTTTAAAGTACTTTCTGGAACAGCCTTAAAGCCTTTTATTCGCACCCGGGAACAAACTTTTCAACGCCTTGCTATGTGCGTTGCGGAGAAGATTTTTATCCTCAAAGCGTTAGGTACTGGGGAGTGGTGAGCTGAATGCCAGCTACAGTCGCCGAGAAGGCGAAGCTACTCGAGCACATAGTGCTCGTCGCCCAGGAGCTCCTTCGGAGCACGAAGTCCCGGAAGGTTTCTATCAAGCTCAGGACCCTCCTAAGGTACGCTTACGTCTCCTACAAGCGTAAGACCACCGACCTCAACGTCATAAGAGGGCTCGTGCCTAAGATAAGGCCGCCATCGAGGCTTGCGAACCAGTACTTCTACAGGGAGATAGAGAGGCTCTTAGTAGAGAGGTTTAACGTGAAGATAGAGAATAGGCGGCAGTTTAGGTATGTAACCTTCTTTAAGGAATAGCTTAACCCTCCCTACCTTTTCTAACCTTAACGGCGACGCCGGCGTTTTTCTCCACCATCTCCCTCCCCGAGAGCGCTGCCTTGCCCACGGCCAGCAAGCGCCCCTCCTCATCTACCACGAGCACCTCCTCCCCCCTCACTATCTCCGGATCAGCGCCTACTACATGCTTGCAGAACAGGCTCCTCCCGTGCGCTACGTGCTCGGCAGCTTCCTTAGACGCAACTACCCTAAGCCTACCCGGGGGGAGGAGCTCGTGTAGCAGCGCTCCTCCAGCTACCGTGGGCACGAAGCGCCCATCTGTAGCTCTAATGGTTCCTATCAGCTTAGAGCCTACGTAGACGTACCTAACCCTACCCGTCGAGGATCTTACAACCATTAGATCTTCTCTATCCGCGATAGCCGCGGCTTCGGGCCCGAACTGCATGGAGAGCACGGCTCTAATCATATCCCTTTCAAGCCGCGTAGGGCGCTCAGGCCTTGGCATGGCTCACCCCGCTCGGTGTAAAGTTCTTAGCTAACCTCGTGCACCCCTTTAAAGGATGGTGCTGTACTGCGAGATCTGCGGCGCTAGGATAGAGGGGGCAGCGTATAGGGTACGCGTCGATAGAGCCGAGGTCATAGCGTGCCCGCGCTGCGCGCGCAGGTACGGGCGCCTAGTGGGCAGCGTAAGCCCTAAGTCTCAAAACCGCCAAAGCGTCCCTAAGAGGGTGAGGCCTAGGAGGCGTAGGCCTGAGGTATACGAGGAGGTGGTTGAGGACTTCGCTGAGCGCATAAGGGAGGCTAGGGAGAGGATGGGGCTCTCTAGGGACGTGCTCGCGGCTATGGTCGGCGAGAAGGTATCTACGATAAGGCGCATAGAGGACGGCACGCTAATGCCTCCGATACCGCTGGCCCGCAAGCTCGAGAGGGTGCTTAAGATAAAGCTCGTGGAGCTCGTGGAGGAAGGGGGTTACGAGTACGAGGAGCCTAGCGAGTCCTTCGAACTAACGCTAGGGGATATCGTGGAGATTAAGGAGGGGTAGCCGAGGGGATGCGCGGGAGGGTAGTGATAGTCCAGCGGCGGCTACCAGGAGAGAGGTGCATGTTAGATGAGCTGCACGAGCTAGCAGAGGCCGCCGGCTACGAGGTAGTGTGCAGGGTCGAGCAGGTTCGAGAGCCCGACCCCAAGTACAACCTCGGGAGGGGTAAGGTTAAGGAGCTAGCGGAGCTAGTCTCCAAGCTGGGCGTAAGCAAGGTCGTCTTCTTTAACGAGCTTAAGCCCGTGCAGGCGTATAACCTCTCGAAGGAGCTAGGCGTGGACGTGATAGATAGGTTCGAGCTAATCCTAGAGATCTTCGCGGCCCGCGCTGGCAGCAGGGAGGCGAAGCTCCAGATAGAGCTTGCGAGGCTAAAGCGCGAACTGTCGTTCATTAAGGAGAGGATAAGGCTGGCTAAGAGGGGCGAGCTACCGGGCTTCCACGGCGGTGGTACGTATGCGTTCGACGCCCACTACAGGCACGCGGTCAGGAGGATAGCTAAGATAGAGAGGGAGCTTGAAAGGCTTAGGAGGTCTAAGGACGTTAGGTGGAAGAGGAGGGTTGAGAGGGGGCTGTACAGCGTAGCGTTAACCGGGTATACGGGCGCTGGGAAGACGACGCTGTTTAAGGCCTTAACCGGCTACGAGGGCTACATCGACGGGAAGCCCTTTGCCACCCTATCGACTAAGGCTAAGAGGACTAGGCTGTTGGGACTGCCGGTCCTCGTATCGGATACGATAGGCTTCATAGACGCGCTTCCACCCCTCCTCCTAGACGCGTTCTACACTACGCTAGGCGAGCTATGCTACGCGGACCTAATCCTCCTCCTAGTGGACATAAGCGAGGAGGAGGGGGAGGTTAGGAGGAAGGTCGAGGCTAGCCTAGACGTATTAGCGGAGCTGGGGATCCCCGAGTCCAGGATAGTCTGCGCAGCTAACAAGGTCGATAAGGTCGATAGCGACGCCCTAGACAGTAAGCTAGAGCTGGTGAGGGGCTACGGCTTCAAGGTAGTCCCCATCTCGGCGCTGAAAGGCTATGGGCTAGACGAGCTGGTTATAGAAGTGGTACGCTCCCTCCCCGACCTTAAGGTAGTGGAGATAGAGGGCAACGGCGACCTAGCCTCCCTGCTTAAATCCTTAGCGGAGCATTGCTACGTTAGGCTGAGCGGGCACGAGAGGCCTAAACTACTGGTAGCGGGTAGGGGCGCTTGGCTCGAGAGGGTAATTCGCGTGTTCAACGGCGCTGACCTCAAGGTGAGGAGATTAGATGTCGAGGAGTGGATTAGGTCGGAAAGTCGTCGTCTTAAGGCTAGGTCACAGGGTTGGCAGGGATAAGAGGATATCGACGCACGTAGGGCTCGTAGCGAGAGCTTTCGGCGCAAGCGGTATCGTCTACGTAGGCGAGGTCGAGGAATCGGTCCTAGATAGCTTAAGGAAAGTGGTTGGGACGTGGGGCGGCCCCTTCGAGGTCTCTAAGACTAGCTCCTATAGGAAGTTCATTAGGGAGTGGAAGGAGAGGGGCGGGATTGTAGTCCACCTAACGATGTACGGCGAGAACATCGAGGGCTCGGACGTCTTAGAGAGGATTAAGCGCAGTAAGGGCGACATACTCGTAGTCGTGGGAGCCGAGAAGGTGCCAGCCGACGTCTACCAGCTAGCGGACTTCAACGTGGCGATAGGTAATCAGCCGCACAGCGAGGTAGCGGCCCTAGCAGTATTCCTAGATAGACTTTTTGAGGGGAGGGAGCTTACTAAAGAATTTGAAGGGGCTAAGCTTAGAATAATACCCTCCCCTAGGGGTAAGAAAGTGGTTAAGGTGGGTGAGGAGCCTGAGCGATGAGGGCGAGATACTGGTTAAGCTAGCTTACAAGGTGCTCGGCAGGACAGCAGCCGAGATAATGAAGGTGCTCATCGAGAGGGGCGAGGCGACCGATGAGGAGCTTAAGGACATCTTGGGCATAGACGAAGCCGAAGTTAGGAAAGTACTGCACAGCCTGTTTGAAGCGCAGCTCGTCAGGTATAGGAGAGTTAGAGATTCGAAGCAGGGCTGGTACGTGTATTACTGGAGGCCCACGGAGGAGGCGGTCGAGATAATACTCGAGGACAGGAGGAGGCGGGCGCTATCGGTCCTAAAGAGGAGACTAGAGTACGAGAAGAGCGGAAATTACTACATCTGCCCATCCTGCGGCCAGAAGTACACGTTCGACCAAGCCATGGATTTAATGTTCAGGTGTAGCGAGTGCGGAGCCCTCCTGGAAGCTTACGACAACACGCCGGTAATAGCCATCCTCGAGGACTGGATCGCTAAGCTCGAATCATTTAACCCGCTGAAAGGCTACCTGCTAGGGGAGGACTAAAGCCAGCTTTATAACCCTAAACGCATCTCCTTATCGGCGCCGGGGTGCCCGAGTGGACCAAGGCCGCCTGGCCGTCCACAGGGGGCTGGCTCGAGATCTCGACTGGAAACCAGCTGCCCCATGTGGGGCGCCCGGGTTCGAATCCCGGCCCCGGCGCCAACCTTCCCGTAAAGGATATATGCCGTATTAAGA
>CAZAZN010000042.1:0-12964 GCA_964489665.1 uncultured Thermofilaceae archaeon | reverse complement strand
AGCGGTACTTGGCTTAGTGGTAGGTATAGTTTTACTGCGTTGAAGTCCCATAGGTGGGGTATTACGTGCCGCCTAAAGTGGTAGGATAGCAGCTGCTTACTAATACCAATCCTATCAGCTATCACCCTCAACTTGTTAAACGCGTACTCCTGCCTGTAGGCTAGGATGTACAGGTCGTATAGGTCGAACTTAGCCCTCTCCTCTCTAAAGCTGGGGAGGAGCTCTGAGAGGTCGTGGTCTAAGGCTTCCTGCAGGACGCCGGGTAGTCCTTCGAAGTTGGGTAGTAGGACGTTAAGGTGTGGGATGTAGTTCGTTAGCTTAGCGATGTCGGGGCGCCAGTACAGCGGGTAGCCCCTAACCGTGCGTACTGGCTCGCGCGGTAGCAGGTCAATGTACCTCTCTAACAGGTCTATAGGCGGTACAGCGATGAACAGCACGTATTTCCTGTTAACGCCCCTGAGGATGCTTATAGAGACTTTATAGGGAAGCTCCTCGAGCCTCTCAAGGAAGCTGTTTAGCTCTCTATCGCTTAGCCCGGCAACGTCGAAGAGGAATGCTGTGAAGGATAGTCCTAGGGCGCTGTAGCGTGGTATTGCGCTTATAGCCCCCCTCTCCCTAAGCCTCCTAACAATCCTAGTAACCGTAGGAAGAGGAATACCAGTACGCCTAGCTATCTGAGACACCTTTATGGCCCTAGGGATCTCCCTAGCTACTTCCCATTCTCTAGGGTTTAATTTAATCACGCTCCCATCACCAAGGGTAAAGGGTGCGGTAAGTGGTAAAAAAATGTATTACCCTCATCCACGCTCGATATTACCAT
This sequence comes from uncultured Thermofilaceae archaeon, assembly GCA_964489665.1. Lineage (GTDB taxonomy): Archaea > Thermoproteota > Thermoprotei > Thermofilales > Thermofilaceae > CAZAZN01. The sequence continues at coordinate 12,144 of CAZAZN010000042.1, read as the reverse complement.
CACGCCGTACAAACTCTCACATTTTCCGAAAAATCGATAGAATGTAGCATGCAGTTAAAGCTTACTCGCCTGCTAGCTAACGGCGGACAAGCTAGCGCCTATGCTGAAGAATTCGCCTTTAATACTAAGAAGGTAGGTTAACTTAGCCGGGGCTTATCGTGGAGACCCTGTTCTGTCCTAACTGTAGGGAGGAGGTTAGGCCTAGAGTAGTTAAGACGCCGACTTTTGTGGGCACGGTAATCGTTGAAGAGTACTGCCCTAAGTGCGGGCTAATGCTGGGGAGGAGGGTTGAGGAGCTTAAGCTTCCAACGCGTAAGGTAACGAGGAAGGGCCTCTACATAGCAATAGAGGGTATAAGCGGTAGCGGTAAAACCCTACAGGCTAGGCGCCTAGTCGACAGGTTAAGGCGGGAAGGGTACGAGGCGCTCTACGTGAAGGAGCCCTATGTAAAAGCCATAAAGGAGTTTCTCTACAAGCACCGAGTAGATCCGGACGTCGAAGCCTACCTTTTCGCTGCCGACAGGATAATCCTCCAGACGGAGGTTGTCCTACCGGCGCTAGAGGAGGGCAAAGTCGTGGTAAGCGACAGGTCCGTGTACTCCAGCTTAGCCTTCCAGGTCGCTAGGGGCGTGCCCGAGGAGTTCGTTTTAGCCTTAAACAGGTCCATTAGAAGACCCGACCTGGTGATCTTGCTCGACTTACCGGTTAGCCAGGCGCTAGAGAGGATTAGAGATAGGGAGGTCCTAACGAGGTTTGACGAGAGGAGCCTCCTCGAGAGGGTTAGGGCTAGGTACCTAGAGCTAGCTAAGACCTACGATTTCAAGATTATAGACGCGTCCATGAGCCCGGACGAGGTGGCCGAAAGCATCTGGCGCATAGCGAAGGAGAGGCTAGCCGGGCACAGCTAATATCGAGGTAGACGTATCTAACCCGATGAGGATCAGCGTTAACGCGCTAGCGATAGTTGCGATCATAGCGGCTTTCGTGGCGGGCTTCGCATCAGGCATAGTCTTCGCCTACATATCCGTAGTTCCGCCGCCCAGCCCCGTAGGCTATGTTGCGGTAATAGAGATCGACGGCGCCATAGGCTATAGGAAACTTGGCCTCCTAGCAGCTAGTAGCACCGTGACGCCCGAGGACGTCAGGTGGGCTGTTAAACAGGTTCTCTTGGATCCCTCGGCTAAAGCTGTAGTACTTTACGTTAACAGCCCTGGGGGTAGCGCGGCAGCCTGCGAGGAGATCTATGAGGTAGTTAAGGAGCTGGCATCGAAGAAGCCCGTAGTAGCTTACATAGCGGAGTATGGAACTTCGGGAGGCTACATGGTGGCGCTACCAGCTAGGGAGATCGTGGCAGCCCCCTCCTCGATGGTCGGTAGCGTAGGCGCCGTGATGGCCTTCATAAACGTAAAGGGGCTTGCGGAGAAGCTGGGAGTAAAGACTTACGTGTTTAAGAGTGGGGAGCTAAAGGACGTCGGGAACCCGTTCAGGGAGTTAACGCCAAGGGAGGAGCAATTGCTAAGCTCCATGGTTCGCGACGTCGCAGAGAAGTTTGCGGAAAAGGTGAGGAGGCATAGAGGAGGGAAGGTGAAAGATATGAGCGAAGTGCTGACAGCGCGGCCCTACACGGGCTCGCAGGCGCTTAGCGCGGGGCTTGTCGATTCTATAGGCACGTTCGAGGATGCGGTTGCTAGAGCTAGGGAGCTTGGAGGGCTCCCCAAGGACGCGCCGTACAGGGTAATTAGGAAGGCTCCGGGGCTTCTCGAGCTACTGTTAGGCTCTTCCTACTCGATGGCTGGGCACGCTCCACCCCTCAAGCCTTCCATCGAGATCTTAACTATGTGGCCGTTGCCATCGGGTATAGTAGTGGTAAATAACGGCGTTATAATCAATAACGCTGAAATATCGGAAAAGGGCTAAGCTACTCGCCATGCCGATGAAGGCCGTTTGCGAGTGGATTAAGGGCTTCAGGTCGTCGGTGCATAACGGGAGGCACCACAGCGTCGTCGTAGACCTACCCCAGAACCTGGGCGGCGAGGACCTAGGCCCAACCGCTCTAGAGCTCGCGGTAATGGCGCTAGCCGGCTGCATTAACACGATAATGATGCTGGTTGCTAAGAAGATGAAGGTCGAGATAACCTCCTTAAGGACGGAGGTGGAGGCGGAAAAGGGCGAGCAGACTATAGAATCATGTAAAGTTAAAGTCTACGCGAAGTCGCCAGCTGGCAAGGAGGCTGTGGAGAAAGTACTAAAGAGGACGATGGAAGCCTGCCCCGTTGGCATACTATTCAAGAACGCTGGAGTTAAAATAGATATAGAGCTAGTATACGAATAAACTACGCGTCACTTTTATTATTTAAGTAGTTTTTCAACCTCCCTTAGCAGCCACTTCCACTTTTCAAGGGGCTTAAGCTCGCAGAAGCTTATGGGAGGCCTGAACCAGGGCGCTACTTCCCTAATCCTCTTGAGGCTTAAGTGGCTAGTATACCTGATAGGCGAGGTGACCTCGATTATGGCCACCCACGACTTACCCCTAACGTAAGGAAGGTCTCGCTCATCGCATCCCCTAAGGGCGCCGCTTAATACGAGCTCCTCTACCTCGCCCGGGGCTACTCGCTTAACTCTTCCGGCCTTAAACTCGCCAACTATCGCTTTAACTGGGCTGGAGGCGTAGACTAGGATGCGCGCACCTTCCTCTACGCTAGCCCTGCGCCTAAGCTCGTACCCCTTCTCTCCTCTGACTACCTGGAACGCGAATAGGGGCTTGAAGGACATCAGGTAGACGCGGCGCATGCTAACTTAGATTAGCGTGGTAGCGCTATGATCTTTCCCGATGAGGGTCGCTGTGATAGGCTTGGGGAAGATGGGCGAGGCCATAACGAGAGCGCTCGTAGCTAAGGGCTTCGAAGTACTAGGCGCTGACGTACTCGAGGAGAAGAAGAGGCTCGAGGCGCTCGGCATCAAGGTGTACGTGAACAACAATAGGGCGGCAGCGACGGAAGCGGACGTCGTGTTAATTGCCGTTAAGCCCGGTCAAGTGCCCCACGTACTTAGGGAGATAGCGGGCGAAGTTAGGGGCAAGTTACTCATATCGATCGCCGCTGGCGTGCCTACGGGCCTTATCGAGTCCCTCGCTCCAGGCGCTAGGGTCGTGAGGGTGATGCCGAACATCTGCGCCTGGGTTAGGGAGGCGGCGGTAGCCGTGGCTAAGGGACGGACCGCCTCTAAGGAGGACGTAGAGGTCGCTAAGGGGATTCTAGCAGCGATGGGCAGGGTCGTCGAGGTAGATGAGCGGTACATGGACGCGGTAACGGCGCTTAGCGGTAGCGGACCAGCCTACGTCTTCTCGTTCATAGAGGCGCTAGTGCTAGGCGGCCTAGCCGTAGGGCTCCCGAGGGACGTAGCGCTTAAACTAGCGGCTCAGACCGTGGCCGGAGCTGCTAAGATGGTCTTGGAGACCGGTAAGCACCCGGCCGAGCTTAGGGATATGGTTACTACTCCCGGTGGCACGACGATTGAGGCCCTAAAGGTGTTAGAGAAGAGCGGGTTTAGGGGGGCGGTTATAGAGGCGGTCGTGAAGGCCTTTGAGAAGTCTAAGGCCATTAGCGAGGTGGTTTCCTCGCAAGCCTAAACCGTCCTACGCTGTAAAACCCCCTACCCCAGTTATGGAGCGGCAGGTTAGTAGCCTTAAAGTCCCAGCCGGAATCCGTGAACACGTCCTCCCTAGCTTTTGCGGCTAGGACATCGCCTATGAAGAGCGTGGTATCCTCGCTTTCAACCTCTGCCACAACCCTACACTCCAGCACTCCGATAGCTTCTTTTAGGACTGGGGCTTCCACCTTCTCGCCTTTCTCGGCGCTAAGCCCTGCTGCCGCTAGCTTACCTCTATCGCGCCCACTAACGCAACCGAGTAGGTATAGGGCGTCGAGCAGCTCTAGCGGTAATACGTTGACTGTGAACTCCTTATAGCGCTTAATTAGCTCGTGAGTAAACGAATCTGTGCCTATGGCGACGGCTACTCTAGGCGGCTCCTCGGCCACGGGCGTAACCCAGGACGCGGCCATGAAGTTGATCCTCTCGCCCCACCTGCCCGAGCCTATAGCGTAAGCGGGGCGGGGGTGTAGCAGTAGGTAGAAGTCCTCCAGTACGTCTCGGAGCCCCATCTCCTCACCGCGCTAACATGCTCAATGCCAAGATTTAAGGCGATGCCCTTTTAGTCGAGGGGGATGAGAGGCCGATGGCTGTATGAGCGCGTGCGATGATTTAACGGGTAAGCTGTTCGACCCCCAGCTTGGAAGGGAGATCTTAAGGAGACTGAGGAGCACCTTCTCGATAGACGACCGGGAGTTTATAGGCCTCTACGTCGCTAGGCGCGAGGGGGATCCCTTCAAGGTCCTAGTGGCTACTATCCTCTCGCAGAACACTAGCGAGGCCAACGCTTTCAGGGCTTACGAAAGCCTTAGGGAGAGGCTCGGCGTGAGTCCTGAAGAGCTGTCCAGAGCGCCGATAGAGGCCATTGAGGAAGCCGTTAAGCCCGCTGGGCTATACCGAGCTAAAGCGAGGGCCATTAAGGAGCTAGCTAGGGTCGTCGTTCACGAGGGCGTAGATCTGAGGGAACTCCTCTCGCGAGGAGAGGAGGAAGTGAGGAGCTTTCTCTCCAAGATTAAGGGCATAGGCCCTAAGACGATCGACGTGCTGCTAGCGAACTGGGGCTACCCCGTTGTTCCGGTCGATACGCACGTGAGGAGGGTTGCCATTAGGCTCGGGCTAGCACCGCCTAATGCTGGGTACGAGGAAGTGCGAGCGTCGCTGGAGCGTGTCTTCCCTCCTAAGGAGAGGTTGGAAGCCCACCTCCTCTTGATAAAGCTGGGGCGCACGCTGTGCAGGGCACGTAGGCCTCGCTGTAACGCGTGCCCCCTGACAGACATATGCGCTTTTTCACAAACATGTGAAAAAGAACGTTCATAAATGTGTGAATAATTCACAAATTGATGAATCGTAGGGACCTGTACTACGTAGTAGCAGTTCTTAAGGCTCTTGAGAAGGGGCCCGCAAAGAGGGTTGACATAATGCGGGCCCTCGGCACGCGGAACACGGCTTATGTCAGTAGGGTCGTAAAGGCGGGAGTTAGGTACGGGTTGGTGGAGGCATCCCCATCTACTAGGGAGGTCTGGTTAACCGATAAGGGGCGTCGAGCGCTAGAGGCGCTTAAGGCCTTCGAAGCCGTGGTTGAGGGTAGGGCTAGGGCTGTGGCCTTAACGGCTGTTCAAGTAGGCGCTAAGCCGTCGACGAGGGTAGAAGTTAGCGAGGTCCCCACGACGGAAGGTCTTCCGAGCTTCGCTAGGGACAACCCCTGGCTAATGGTTTTAGCAGCTAAGAGGGGGCGGTGAGGATGAGCGAGCTTAAGCTCTTAATGAGGGAACTCGAGGACGCTTACCCACAGCTAAAGAGCTTCGGCTTCAGCCCCCGCCACCTTGCGCTGTTTAACGAGCACGAGCTAGCGTCGTTACTCGGAATTAACGAGGGAGAGGCTGCTCTTATCTTAGGTAAGTTAAGAGCCCTGCTGAGGGAGGCGCGAGAGATAGCTGGACGTAAAATCGTTGACGCCTACCAGATAGCGAGGGACGTCATTATCCCGTGGGGAATTCCTCTTCCCCGGGGCTTATATAGAGTAGTGGGCGATGGGGCTAGGCTCTTCCTAGCAGGCGCTGTAGCGGCGTTCTTAAAGGCCTACAACGAAAAGGATGTGATATACATCGATTGTGGAAGCCGCTTCAACTTGGGGGAGTTTGGGCTCGTAGGATTAAGCGCTGGCGAGGCTAAGTATAGGGTTAAGGTGGCGAGTCCAGCTAACTACGCGGATCTCGAGGACTTGCTGGTTTTCGAAGTGCCTAGGCATCTAGAGAAGGGCAATTATGGCCTGTTAGCAGTAGAGGGGCTAGACTCGATACTGGTGGGCATACCCGAGGAGAGGGCTAGGGCTAAGTTCGCGGAGCACCTAGTCGACTGGGTGAGGAGGCTTTCCGTAACTTACGATGTGTGGGCTTTCGTAACCCTATCCTTGGATAAGCCTTACCTTCCCGGCAGGCTAGTGCGCGCTAATAGGAGCACGACCGGTCTGCTCATCGAGATTGAGGGGAGTAGGCGGGAGGTGAGGCTCCCTGAATTATAGGCTACTACGTCGCGAAGCCTACAGGCTGGCCAGGGCTGCGGTGTCGTACAAACAGGTTAGCGAAACCTCCGTAGACCCCGCGCTAGCCGAGCAACTAATCGCTGCCGTGAGGGACCTAATGCGCTCCTATCCCGCTAAGCCCGTTTCGTGGTATGCTAGAGCGCTCGTAAGGGTCCTTTAGGGGTTAGGAGGCTGGGGCCGCGGCACTGGCTAGTTCCAGGCCTTCCCGAGCTAGGCGATAGGTATGCGCGCTACAACGTCGTGCTCGCGAGCGATGGTAGATACCTTTGCGACTGCTATTCGCGCCGCTACGGCAGGCGCCGTAGGGCCGAGATATGTACTCACGTTGCATCGGTTATGATCGCTAGGAGGCTTTCCTGGACGTTAGCGAGGTGGTCTTCTCGTGGGCAGGGTTAGGTTTGGCGAGGACTCGGGAGAGGTTAGGCTGGGTATTAGGGTGTTACCAAACGCCGGCGTCCTAGAGTTCGTCCTAAAGAGGACTTCGAAGGGGGGCGTTAAGATGAGCTTCGCTATTAGAGGGAAGAGGGGCGGTGAGAGGGAGCTATTCACCTGCTACCTTAGCGGCGAGGATGCCAGGGAGCTCGGGATGGCGCTGTTACAGCTAACTTCCGACTTAAAGCCCGACCCCCTATACTACGTAAGGCGCATTAAGGAGAACCTGCTGAGGCTGGAGGAACTACTTTCGGATATGTAAACGATAAAGACTTTCCCTCTTCCTCGCACAGGCTGGTAGGGGCTTAGCGTTGCTCTCGGGAGCCGAGATTAGGAAGCTGATAAGGGAGGGCAGGCTGGTGATAGAGCCCTTAAGCGAGGAAATCATACGCGAGAACGGCATTGACCTGAGGATAGGCGACGAGGTCGCAGTACTGTTAAATAACCCAAGGCCGCTAGACCCCGATAAGCTAAGGAGCGAGGATCTTAACGAATACTACAAGGTATTCAAGATAGACGGGGATTTTATACTCCAGCCCTACATGAAGGTGCTCATATCCACCTTAGAGTACATTAAAATGCCTCCAGACGTGGCGGGATTAGTTGAGCTAAGGAGCACTTTTGCCCGTTTAGGATTAAGCATCCCGCCCACAGTGATCGATGCGGGCTTCGAGGGACAGCTTACGCTGGAGGTTCACGGCGGCGCTTTCCCGGTAATACTTAGGAAGGGCATGAGGTTCGCGCATGCGGTCTTTATGAGGGTTGTTGGGGAGCCTATACCTTATCGCGGTAGGTATCAGAGGCAGAGGGGAGTTACTTTACCCCGCTAGCATAGTCTCAGAGCGTGGTGGAATCGCTGCTCAAGGTGCTAGCTAAGGAGCTAAGGCGTCGTTATCCCGACATAGATAAAGTAGTTGACGAGATGCGCAGCAGGGACCCGTTCGAGCTCCTTGTTCTAACCGAGCTTTCCCAGATAACATCCTCGAAGAACCTATGGACAGCTTTTAACAGGCTTAGGGATAGTGTCGGAACCTCTCCTGAAAGCCTAGCTGGGAGCGATGTTAAAGCGATAGAAGAGGCCATAAAGCCTGCAGGGCTTTGGAGGATTAGAGCTAGGCGCCTTAAGGAGCTGGCTGAGGAAGTCCTCGAGAGGTTCGGGGGAAGTTTAAGGAGTTTAGGGCGGCTTAGCACTGAGGAACTCCGGGAGGAGCTCCTCAAGCTCCCAGGGGTTGGCGTAAAGACCGCTGACGTAGTAGCACTATTCTCGTTCGGGAGGCCGGTTATGCCCGTCGACACCCACATCAGGAGGATAGCTATAAGGCTTGGACTAGTACCGCCTAACGCTAAGTACGAGGAGATAAGGAGGGTGCTCGAGGAGGGGCTGCGAGGAGAGGACTTAGCGTTCATGCACATAGCGCTAATCAGGTTTGGGAGGGAGGTCTGCAAGGCGCGTAGCCCGCGGTGCCATGCATGCCCTATAAGGGGGCTATGCCCTAGCTCAAAGGGCTAGTATGAAGGTCGTTGGCGTAGACCTAGCTGGGAGTCCTAAACGCGATACCGGAATATGCGTCCTAACCGACGACCTAGAGGCGAGGACTTTCATCGTGCACTCGGACGACGAGATACTGGACGTCGTTGTGAGGGAGAAGCCAGACCTGGTAGCGATCGACGCGCCCTTATCGATACCTAAGGGGAGGAGGGATATAGAGGATAGGAGCGGCCCTCACCTAAGGGAGTGCGATAGGATGCTGCTCGAAAGAGGGATTAAGTTCTTCCCGATAACCCTCGGGCCCATGAGGCAGCTAACGAAGAGGGGTATCGAGCTTAAGAGAAAGCTGGAGGCCCTCGGCTTCAGGGTAATAGAGGTTTTCCCCGGAGGGGCGCAAGACGTTCTCGGCATACCCCGCAAGACGAGGGGTCTAGAGGGGCTTAGGGAAGGGTTAAGGGCGCTAGGCATCAGGGGGGTGAGGAACGACGCCACGGGCGACGAACTAGACGCTATAACGGCCGCTTACGTAGGGCTACTCTTCTTAAAGGGAGAGGCGGAGGAGCTTAAAGGGAAGGACGGTTGCATCGTTATGCCTAAAGAGAGAGGATGTAAAAAGAGCAAACGCTAAATCGATCTACTGCGCACTGTGAACGGTGTTAGCATGTCGATGTGGTATGAGAAACCCGAGTGGCGCAAGGTCTTTACTGGGGTTCCCGAGGAGATAGACCCTGACAGTTACGTTGTAGCGACTTACTACCTAACCCCTAAGCAGGGGGTTAGCTACGAGGGGGCTGCGATCGCCATCGCAGCCGAGGAGTCCATAGGCACTTGGACGGAGGTTAAGACGCTCAAGAATAGGATCCTTAAGTTAGCGGCTAAGGTCTTTATGGTTAAGGAGGTCGACGGCTCCGCTATAGCTAAGATCGCCTTCCCGCTAGACCTCTTCGACGTAGACGCGGGCATATCCCACCTACTATCGATAGTAGCCGGAAACCTCTTCGGGCTAGGCGACCTTAAAAGCGTAAAGCTCCTTGACATACACCTGCCTAAGGATTACGTTAAGGCGTTTAAGGGCCCCAAGTTTGGCATCCCCGGGGTTAGGAGCATAGTCGGCACACTCAACAACCCAAGGCCGCACCTCGGCACGATAGTTAAGCCTAAAGTAGGACTTAACCCGGAGGAAACGGCCGAGGTAGCGTACGAGGCGGCGATAGGCGGGGTCGACCTGATAAAAGACGACGAGACGCTAACTAGCCAGAAGTTCTGCCCGCTACCGGATAGGGTCACTAAGGTCATGGAGGCGCTAGATAGGGTAAAGGAGGAGACTGGGAGAACGGTCCTCTACGCCGTCGACGTAACCGCCGACTACAACATGCTATGGAAGAACGTTGAGAAAGCCCTAGATCACGGGGCTAACTGCATCATGGTCGACGTCCTCTGCGTAGGCTTCCCAGCGCTGAGGGCTCTAGCCGAGGACCCGTCCGTAAAGGTGCCTATTCACGTTCACAGGACGATGCACGCTGCGATGACTAGGAGCTCGGTCCAGGGCATACACATGGTGGTGCTAGCTAAGCTCGTTAGGCTCGCCGGCGGCGATCAGCTACACACAGGTACTGCTAGGGGCAAGATGGAGAGGCCTTCAGTTGGCACGAAGAGCCTCCTCGACGAGTACTCCGGTGTCAGGGGGATTAGGGCGATAAACGACTTCCTTAGGAGCGAGTGGTACGGGCTGAAGACCGTGCTGCCAGTGGCATCTGGAGGGCTACACCCGATGCTAGTCCCGATAAACCTAAAGCTCCTAGGTAGCCCCGATATACAGCTGAACGCTGGCGGCGGTATACACGGGCATCCGTGGGGAACCAGGGCTGGCGCTATGGCGATGAGGCAGGCTATCGACGCTTACATGAAGGGGATCCCGCTTGAGGAGTACGCTAAGGACCACCCCGAGCTTAGGGAGGCGCTAAGGCATTGGGGCCGTAAGTACATGGAGTAGCTAGCGGGTCCACGGCTTTACCTCGACCTCGCCTATAGAGCGAATAGTCAACCCTCCCAACCTTATCCTAGCTCCGAGCAGCACTAAGTAAAGGGTCCACGTCTCGACGATCTCCTCATACGTTACAGACTCCACTACCCTCTCCCACTCGAGCTTTAACAGGGGCAAGCTCCTACCCAAGTATACAGGTTAGCGACCGCCTAAAGCCACTCCGTTAGGCTCTTGTCGAGGGCCTTGCTAATCCTCTGAAGCCTATTAGCTACCACCCTATACCTTTCCCTGCTGAACCCCTTTTCTTCTACGAGGAATTCGTAGAGCCCGTCCAGATCCGGCTTCCTGAATTCGATGGAGTAGTCGTCGGTAACCTTAGGCTTCAGGTAAACGCGCCTTATATCTTCGTAGTAGCTCGGCAGCTTCTCCCTTATCGGGAGCGGTAGCCTCTCAAGCCTACCGTACAGCTTAATGAGCTTTAAGGCCCTCTTCGGGCCTATGCCTTTCACCCCGCCCGGGTTAAAGTCGGTGCCTACTAGTATCGCGAGGTCCACTAGCTGCTGCCGCGTTATCCCAAGCTTCTCTAAAACCTCGCTAAGCTCTATGAGCTCCGGCTCGAGGCGCCTAGCCACCCCTTTACTAGGGAGCCACTCCGTGCCCGTTAGCGTAACATACCTTACCATCCTAGGAGCGCCGTAGAGCAGGGCGTCGTAGTCCTTAGTCCCCACGGCCCACACATCGCCCTTAGCCGCCATGTAAGCTGCCTGCGCCTCGGCGTCGGAGGGTGCTTGAACCCACGGTATCCCCATCAAGTCCAGTAGGCGCTTAGCATCCTCTAACATGTACGTCTCGAGGCGCGTTGAGGATACGGCCTTCGAGAAGGCCCTCCTCAAGTCGCCAGCTCTCAGCGCCCTAACCCATTCCTCTAGCGCCTTAGCCCTCTGCCTCCTCCTAGCTTCGAGCGTCTCCCTCTTGATCCTAGGCGGTGGGCCGTCGAATACGAATACGGGCTTAATCCCATACTCGTACATTAACCGCGTAAAGCGGGTTACGAGGCCAACTAAGTGCGAGGTAACCCGCCCACGTGGGTCGGTTAATGGCCTCCCGTCTGGAAGCCTTACGAGCGCTAAGAACTCGTACATCGTAACCATAGCGTCAAAGGCCAGGACCTTTCTCCGGAGCCCCTTAAGCCCTATGCGCCTTATCGGCAATATGGGTGTAAGTAGGACGCCCATACTAGGACCGGGAGAAAAAGGAGGGGGCTTCGCCTTAAGTCTACTCGAAGATGGTTACAGGGGATCCGTGGGGGCTCCTACTATCGTCCGACACCTTACCCACGTCCATATTAGTTACTACAGGAGGATGGTAGGAGCGGACGAACCTCGCTAGCCTCTTAAAGGAGATGCCAGTATCAGTAGTGCTCACTAGCTTAACCTCAGCGCACCTAGTCGGCCCCTTGTAGGCCACCTCCTTCCAGTGCTCGTCGGTCACCACCCAGTCGACCATGCTCGTGTCCGGGTTTATCCACAGCTCTACCCTCTCGGCGTCCGGGACTTCGTCGAAGTAGCTTCTTATAACCCAGAAGAACCATACGCGGACGACCCAGTACCACCGCCTTATGCTGGACTTAGGCTCCCTAGCCCGCCCGACGAAGATGTCGTGGTGCACGTCTATCTTCGAGAGGTGTCTTATGCCCGTGCCTACGTGGCCGGTTATGTTAGCTACCTCTCGGCCCTCAAAGAACACTTGAACGCGAGGGCCTAGAAGCCCGTGCCATGCCTGGATCTCTATGCTAGGAACGCCGTACTCCGAAAGTACGTCCCTAACTAGGGTTAGGAGGTCCTCGCATATCTTAGGGCAGTACCTAGGCCTGTATATGTACCCCCTCACGTCCCTGGTGTAGATCCTAAGGTCTACGTTAAACCTGCCTAGGTAGTGGCCGCTAACGTAGGCGTCCAGCGGAAGCGTTAATCTCACCCTTTTACGGCTCGGATAGTAAAGTAAGAAGTAAACGACGCCCGATTCGCCGGGCTTAAGGGTCTCCTTGTC
>CAZAZN010000041.1:0-13053 GCA_964489665.1 uncultured Thermofilaceae archaeon | reverse complement strand
TAGAAGGCGCCGACGACTACTAGGTCTACGGTATCGGTCATCTCGTACCTGTAGTCGCGCTTAAACTTGATCCATAGCCAGCCCCTAGCGCCCATCTGATAAACCGACCCCGGCTGTATGGACTTGCACATTAGGCCCTCGCAGCCCTCGGATATTGCCTGCTCGAAGAAGAGCAGTAGGTCTTTTGGATTATCTATCACCTTAGCGGTAGCCATGCTCATCTTCTCAGAGGGCTCGAGTATCTCCTTCAGCTTCTTCCTCCTCTCGGGGTATGGCTTATCGATGTAAGGCTCCCCGTCCACGTAGAGCAGGTCAAAGAGGTACACGTGTACCGGATACTGCTCCATCGCCTTCTCAACGCCGTACTTCCTCCTCCTATGCATTAACTCCTGGAATGGCAGCATCTCCCCTGTATCTGGGTTTACGGCTACTATCTCGCCCTCAACTATAGCTTCTTTAGCCTTTATGTGCTCCCTTACAAGCTGTACGACATCCGGGTAATGGTGAGTTATGTTCTCCAACCTCCTGCTAAAAAGCAAAACTTTATCGCCGCTCTTGTGAGCTTGTACACGCTCTCCGTCGTACTTATACTCAGCCACGCATACACCGCCAAGCTTTTTAAGGATCTCCTCGGGATCGCTTAGGCGCTCTGCAAGCATCGGTAGCAGCGGTACCCCCACAGTTATCCTTATCTCCTTAACCCCCTGAAGCCCCTTCTCCGCCAGTACCCTCGCGATATAGCCCATATCCGGCCTGATGTTGTAGGCTCTTTCTATAACGTCCCTAGCAGCTTTAGAGCCCGTGAACGCTATGGCTAAGGCGTCTAAGATGGTCATGTCGGCTATTCCCAGCCTAAGTCTACCGGTTACGGTTCTAAGGATGTACTTAGCTTCCACGGGTTTCGCGTCCTTTAGGAGGGAGACTAGTAGCGAGATCTTAGTCTCCTGAGCTCCTTCGCCCGTCGCCTTAGCTATCCTCATTAGCGTATCGTACACGCGGCTAACCGTGAGGGGCTTAGCGACCTGTGCTCCCTCAGCTCCAAAGAAGTCTAGAAGCGAAACGGCCTTCTTTCGCTTCATAAGGTTTTGAGCCGCTAGCCCGACGTCGCCCACCCTCTTGTACTCGGCTTCAACCTCCTTTACTCCAATCCCCAGCGCTGCTGCGATAGCCCTCATCGCCAGCTTTTCAGCTACACCTAGCTCTACTCCCTCGTAGTCAGGCCTCAGCTTGCCCTGAGTAAGGTAGATCACCTTGTCGATTATCTCGATGGGTGTCTTCTTCAGCAGCGCTACTAGGTATTCTGTCATAGCAGTTCGACTACTCGTCGCCTCTATCTTCTCGTAGAGCTCAGCTAGTGTTGAGTAGGGTAGGTCGGAGGTAGCTACCTGCGCCCGCATGGCGGATTCCCGGGATCCGGAACCTTTATGTGGAGTAGTAGGCACCTGCCAGCCTCGAAGAAAACGCAGTCGAAGCACGTTCCCTTAGCCTTGCGCTTAGCTTCCGCCTCGGGGGCGGGCGCTTCCAGCGTGGGCGCTGGAGGACGAGCGACAACCTGGGCCTGCGTTTCTGCAGGCACTTCGAGACTACGCTCGGCGGATTCCTCCTCTACCGGTCGGTGGGGCGGTGTCATTGTAGCTACAGGCGCAGAGGGTGGTTGCGGTAATGGCTGACCCTCCATGACGGGCTGTTGGACCGCTAAGGGTAAGGCTCGCTCCTCGCGCTTGACGGGTATCCCCTCATAGGCTAGTATCTCCTTAAGCTCTTCCCTAGAAGGGTAGCTACCCTCTAGCACCTTCCTATCGTCTACTATTAACGCTGGGAGGGAGTGTATCCCATACTTCCTAAACTCTACCGTGGCGGTTCCCCCGTGGAGCTCCTCTAATATAGCTAGGTAATCCTCAAGCTTAGACGGGTCATCTATTTTAAGCACCCTTATCTTTAGCTCAGGTCTCTTATCTCTCGGGATCTCGTCGAGGACCGCTCTCAAATCCCTTAATAGCTGGGCCGAGCGGCTATCCTTAGCCACGAACACCTTAATCGTTCTCGCCAAGCTTACACCCACCAGAAAAGATCCCAGCAGAGTATTTATTCAACACCTTTAATCGATTAGGCTTAGCACAGCATTCGCTACCCCCTCGTCCCCTCTCATCCCGTTCAGCTTAGCGGCGAGCGCCTTTGCTCTCACTACGAGGCCCTTATCTTCCACGACTGATAGTAACGCCTCAATGACCTCCTCTGGATGGGTAGCGTCGTTAACGACGATCATCTTAGCGACGCCGAGCTCCTCAGCAGCCTTTGAATTCGCAATCCTCTCGGTATGGTAGGCGTTAACAGCGTGCAGGGCGGGCGTACCGTACACCATGGCCTCTAGCACGCTGGTATGCCCCCCGTGCGTTACAACAACGTCTGCCGCCTTTAGGAGAGCATACCGCTGCATAAACCAGTCAACGATCGTTACGTAGTCGCTAAGCCTCGTAATGCGCCAAGCCTTACCTTTAATATCCCCCCTCGATAGGAGTACGTATATCCCCTCCCTCGCGAGCCGCCCTCTATACCTGGTAACTGCCTGAATGAATACCCTCCTAAGCACCTCCCTTTCGGCCTGCGTCCCGGTAAAAGATGCCACTACGAGCTTACCGCCATTAAGCCCTAGGAGCTCGCGCACCTCCTTTCGAGGAGGCAGCTCGTCGGGCCACCTCCCGAGGACCGGGCCCACGAACCTTACGCGATCCAACATCTCAACGTCAAGCACGGCTGTCCTAGCCACGGTGTAGGGCGGGGGAAAGTCGGGTACGAGTATAGCGTCGGCCGACGACCAGCCCGTCTCAAGCAGCTTATACAGCACCCTCTCGGCTAGCCCCTTAGCCTTAACCTTAACCCTAGTCGGCTTCTTGACGGGGATGACCACCTTAAGCTGGTTTATAACAAGGATCGAGGGCGTACCGTACACCTTCGCTGCAACTAGGCTTGAAAGCCTGCTATCAGACACCACTACATCGGGCTTAAGTATGCCTTGGAAGTACAGCTCGTCTCCTATCTGCCTTATGAAGTTATAGAGGTTGCGAGGGCCCTTAGCTAGGGTTAGCCTTACGTCTACCTCACCGTGCTCGTCTTGCTCGTACGATACAGGCCTCTCCCTTAAGCACCTAAACCCCTCTCGCTCTACGACTAGCGTAGCTTCACCGTAAGTCGAGAACACGACCTCGACGTTCCTCCGCGATAGCAGGCGCCTGGCAACGTAGATTAGCCTGTGAACGTGCCCTAGCCCCATTCCGCACGGTGCTAGGTAGATTAGGGGCTTACTCATCCCAGCCTCCCGGGAGGAGTATCCTCTCGATAACCTCACCGTTTGGGGCTAGCTCAGCGAATATCTGAGCTTCAAACACGTACACTTTAACGCCTCCGTAGAGCCAGGCATCTGGCGGTAAGCCTGCTTTAACGCACGCCTGGGATAGGAACTCCTTAGAGCTCCACCCGTATTCGATGGCAACCTGGGGAAGCAGTAAGCCCTTTAGGAAGCCCCTCTCGATTACTATGCCATGCTTACCCACTACTATCTTCTCGGGTAGCTCGGAGGGATCTTGATACTTCACCTCCTGGAGGGGGGTTAACACGCTAACCTCGAATATCACGTCCTTTAACTCCTCAGCTCTCATCGGCGGGAATCTCGGATCTTCGGTGGCGGCCGCGATTGCGGAGTCTATGACAGCCTCCACGAGGGGCTTGACAGGCTCGGGGTAGCCTATACACCCTCTAAGCTCTCTACCCCACTCCCCTCCTGGCCGCTCCACGATGGTCTCTATCGTGACGAAGACCCCTCTCTTTTCCCGTAGGGCTTTGGGAGCATCGGCAGGAGGGGGAATCCTAACAAGGTTCACCAAATACTCCTCAACGGCCCTTCTAGCTAGCTTAACTAGATACGTTCCCTCCTCCTTACTTAGCCTCAACCTCGCTCCCCTCCCTAATCCTTCTAAGGATTTCCCTCATCCTGGCTAAATGCGTTCCGGGCCAGTATACGTGCCCGCAAGAAGGACATACGAGGAATACCTCGTACCTCTCAAGCACTTCCCGGGGAACTCGGGCAGATACCTCAAGCTTGGTAGCGCGCCTTAACTTAGCGTTACACAGCGGACACCTAGTAGAGTTAAGGTCTATCTCTAGCCTAATTCCTAGCCTCCTGCTAACGCTTTTAAGGAAGGCGTTAACGCCCTCCCTCTCGATTAGAAGCGCCTTAACCCCTTTAGCCTTAGCCGTTAGGTATAGCTGCCTATCCCTAGTCACTAGCACAGCGTTAAACCTCTTTGCGAGCTCTAGGAGCTCCTTATCGCTAGCGGAAGGGCTATAGTAGACGCTAACTCCTAGCACCCTTAGCCACCTAGCCTCCTTACCTAGCATGGCGTCTAGTACTAACTCATACACCGCTAAGCCGCCTCTCAGCTAAGACCTCTATGCAGTAGCTGTGTAACGCGCTGTCACAGACGAATATCTCTAGATGCCTATGCCTAACGAGGGCTAAGCACCCCCACTTCGATAGGACCCTAACCACCTCGTCTCTACGAGCCGGTACCTCAACCTCAACGGGCTCGCGCGGGAGATAAGCGGCGGCTAGCTCGAGCAAGTACCCAGCTCCGCTCTTTTTAAGCCTCTCGAGCATCTCCTCCTCCAGCAGTGAGGCGACTATCGACCTTATGGATACCACCCCCTCGAAGCGGCCTCCGTGGACTATAGCCGCATAGCAGCTTCGAGACTTAGCCATCCTCCTGATTAATCCCCTAACGGTCGTGTTCCTACCGACCTTTAGCCTAGGCGAGTCTAGGAGGAATGAGCCTAGATCGGAGAGGGAAAAGTCCCTGGATAATGTCGAGAACAGCGAGCGAGGAGTTAGGGCTCTGTACCCCTCCTTCGTCCTTAGGACGACGTACTTAGCGCCCTTCCTAGACATCTTAGCGAGTACGGCCTTTAAGCTGGCCTTAGCGCTAAGCGTGGGTAGCGGCGCCGCGAGTTCCTTAGCGCTCATCTCTGTGGCGTCCGCCCCTCGATCTAGGAGCGCTAGCCAGCGGACTACCGATTCTGGGGTTAAGAAGAGGGGTTCATCGCCCACCTGGAGCACTAGGGACTGCCAGCTCAGTAGCGCTCTAAGCGCATCTATCACCGCCGCTTCGGGCTTTACCCTAGCTACCGGCTCCAGCCCTTCCTTCACTCCTAATCACCTTCACCGACTCTATCAGGAAACCTCCGGAGGGGAGTAGGGCGGCGATATCCGACGGGTTGATCTTAACGTTCACGCCTAGGGCCTCCCTCGCCAGCTTCCTGAGAGCGCTCGCAACCTTAGCTGCGGTGACGTCCTTGCTAATCCTCCCCGGCCTCAAGACTACTGCCACGTCACAGCTCGACTCCACAGCCCTTACAGGGCCGCACACGAGCTTAAAGCCATCATCCTCCACGCGCAATCCGACGGCCAGCGCTAGCGGCACCCTCCTCAAGTAGTTCCTCTTGCCATATACCATGAATGCACCCCTTCCCAAGTACTCGCCGCTAGGAGCGCGCTTAGAGACCTGCTCGCCCCTAACCCAGTACACGTCCACCCCCATTAGGCCTAGCTGCCAAGCCCTTGAGAAGGAGGCGGCGAATTGCGCGGCCTCCTCGATAGTAGCGGGCCCCAGCTCTCGCCCTTCGACCTTAACTATTACGGCTGGCGCGCCGTGTATGTCGGCGTGGAAGAAGAGGTCGTTAGCGCCCATGTACTTCTTAACTAAGGCCTCGTTTTGACTGGCGTCCTTGCCGCCAACGACAAGGAACCCCTCGCTCGAGAAGAAGTACCTAAAGCCCTCGTACCACGCCCTCTCCCTCCGGAGCTTAAGCGGCCTAGGCCTGGCCTTTGGTCTAGCCTCGACCTCTAGCCGCTTAGCGACCTCCCTAGCCCGCCTTGCTCGTCTCTCCAGGTCCTTAGCCTCCTCGTATATCCTCTCGATGTTCTTCCAGATCGATTCAGAGGCCTTGAGCACCACCCTAACACCCGCCACCTCGACCTCAACCTCCATCTTGGATGGATCGACCCTCCTGACGGCGTCGTGCATCGCCGCAACCCTCCTAGCTATCTCGTCCCAGCTAATCCCCTCGCCCCTAAGCCGCCTAAGCGCAGCGAGGACCCGCTCAAACTCGGCGGCTCTAGCAGTGATCCCCTGAGCGGCCGCCCTAAGCCTAGCCGCTTCCTCCTCGTACTCCTTAGCCCTCTCTAGGGCGTGGAGGTGCGGCCCCCCCTCACCCCCCTCCTCGGAGTAAAGCCTCGGCGTTAGTGCATCGTCGACTACCTCTAGGAGGTTGCTAGCCTTGCGGCCGCCCCCTAGGTGTAGCGGCTTAAACGGGTAAAAGGCCCCGTCGACGACGTAACAGGCGCCTTCGAGCGCCTCGACGTACACCTCCCTTAGCTCTCGAGCGAAGGCCTCAAATGCCCCTCGAGATAGCTTCTTAACCCTCGCCCTAGGGTCTAGGCCAGCCCTGAATAGGGCCTCCGCCACCGCCTCTCCCGGAGCCGAGATGGCCCTTGAGAGGAGGGCGGCGGCGGTCAACCTCCCCTTAGCGCTCGCAAGCTCGTAGTCGTCCGGCGTTAGGGTAAGCGGGTCTAGCCCTAGGCGTGGAGGAGGGACGTAGGCCTCCCCCCTCTTCACGACCCTATCCCTCATCTCCCTCTCCCTCAGCGCTAGCTCCACCTTGCCGTCCCTTACGAGGAGGATGTTCCCCTCCCTGACGAACTCGAGGACTAGCCTAGCCCTAGACCCCCCAGCCTCTACTTCGATGAACAACACCCTATCTAGCCCAGCTTGCCAGGCGGCGAGTATTCGACCCCCCCTCATCGCCTTCCTAAGCCCCCTGACTAGGGGGTGTTCGTACCCTAGTCCCTCCAGCTCGTAGCGAGTTAGCCAGGCCCCCGCTCTCGGATGTAGCACCAACCACTCGCGCCTACCGCCCCCCTTAGACACCTTAAGGATGACGGCTTCCCCCAGTCCGTACACGTTAGCTATTACGCCGCCCTCTAGCCTACGCGATAGGGCTGGCATTAGGGCGGCTAGGTCTAGGCCCGTCATCGACCGCTTACTCCTCCGCATCCAGCACACCCTCCTCGCATATCCTGAGCCTAGCAGCACCCTGCATCGCCCTAGGGTAGACCAGCTCAGCTACAATTATTCCGCCGTGGGGCTTGAGAACGAGCCTATGCGTCGTAAAGGCGCACACGTACGGGTCTCCGTAGCAGCGGCCCCCGCGCCACCTATTGGTTACTACGCACGGCTGTCCTAGCCTGATCGAAAGCTCCAGGACCTTCCCGAGGAAGGCGGCTAGCCTAGACAGCGGTCTCTCGAGCCCGCCTACCAGCGGTGGAAGGGAGTCGACCACGAGCAAGCCCCTCCACCTCACAAGGGCCCACGCAGCGTCCTCAACGCTCCTAGCCTCAATAACCTCTACCCCCTTCAAGGCAGCATCGGGGTCTATTCCCCTGTACCTTGCGATGCTTACTACGCGCTCGGGCCTAAACGTCCCCTCGGTATCTATGTAGAGGCACCTAGCCGAGAGCCCTCCACGCTCCGGAGGAAGCTGAACCATGACAGCAAGCTGATGGCAAAGCTGAGTCTTACCGGACCCAGGGGGTCCGGTAACCTCAAGTAGGATTGGCGGCCTAAGCCCCCCTCCCAATAGCTCGTCAAGCCCCTTAGAGCCCGTGCTAAGCGGCCTCGTCTAGGACCCCCTCCTCCGATAGCTTAAACACGGCCTCCAGCGGCCCGTAGGCTGGCGAGGAGAGCAACTTCACGAGCCTCCTAGCTCCCTCGAGCTTGTAGATCCATAGCCTATGAGTTGACAGGCTAGCAGACGCCACGCCACCCGTTGGCACGAGCCCCTCCCCGGGAACCTGCCTAACGTGGTTAGTCGCTACAACAGCTAAGCCTGAGTCGGCAGCCCTTCTCAGTAGCCTAGCGATCCTCCACAGAGCGCGGCTAAGCTTCAGCGGCTTACCGCCGTACTGCGCATAGGGGGGAGAGAAGGGGGAGTCGACGATCAATAGCTTGATCCCAAGCGTAGGGGCTAGCGCTAGCCCAGCCCTGAGCAGCTCTACTAGGTGGTCGCTGTTGTATGCTCTTGCGTATACTATTCCTTCTAGGGCTTTTTCTGGGTCTATTCCCCTGTACCTTGCGATGCTTACTACGCGCTCGGGCCTAAACGTCCCCTCGGTATCTATGTAGAGGCACCTAGCCGAGAGCCCTCCACGCTCCGGAGGAAGCTGAACCATGACAGCAAGCTGATGGCAAAGCTGAGTCTTACCAGCACCAAACTCACCAATAAACTCAGTAATAGCACAAGTCTCAACACCACCCTCCAACAAATCATCAAGAGCACGAACACCAGTACTCACCTTCTCGAATTTGAAGTTAAAGGAGGGGGGGCTAGGCCCCCTACCGTAGAACCTGCCAAGCCTAGCTAGGGACGCTAGATCCGGGTCTAGTAGCGGGAGGAGCCGGAAGGAGAGCCCGAGCCTCCTTAAAACCCTAGACATCCCACTAATGTACGCTAGAAGGGGGATAAAAGGTTAGGGGAAAGAAGAGAGGAGAGTTAAAAAAGGGGATTTTAAGATAGCCCCTTTACTTAGCGGGGACTACGGCCCTAGCGAGGCGCCTGCGCCTCCAGACGGCGTACTCGTGGGCGATGATGAACAGCACGATAGCCATGATGGCAATGATCAGCAGCAGACCGGTGAACTCGGTTATCGTTATCGGCCAGCCAGCGATCACCATGAAGACGTCTAGCTTAATCTCGCCGGAGCCAGTGCCGCCCTCAGGCACGGTGATCGTGGCGCTACCCTTCCTACCGCCGAAGTTCGCCTCAACAGTATAGGTGCCGGCAGGTAGCTCAACCTCGAACCTACCGCCCTCGTCGGCGGTCGCCTTGATCGGAGTGCCCTTAACCTCTATCTCGGCGCCGGCTAGCGGCTGTCCAGCGCTGCCGACGACCCTAACGGATAGCTTGCCGATCTTCTTCACTACTACGGTCGGGTTAGCGGCGCTTACCTCGGCGGTTACGCCGAGCTTCATGCCCTTCCACTCCTCGACGGTTACCGTCACCTTGGGCGCGGTGCCGGCAACGCCGGGTACATCGCTTATGGTTATGACGCCGTCGGTGCCGACGGTGGTCTTAATGGTGGTGCCGTCGGGCTTCTTGATAGTGACGCTAGCGCCCTCCATCGGCGTGTCGAACGGCGTCTTAACGCTCAGGGTGATGTCCACGACGTTCAGGTTGATGTCGAATACTTGCTCGGCTGGAGCGTCCCTGGACTTAGTGATTCTGATCGTCTTCTCGGCGACTACTCCGACGCCAGCCCACTCGACGGTTATCTTGTACTCGCCCGGCGGGGTCTGCGGATGCGGCGACTCTGGGTTGAACTTCTCGGATAGCGTGCTCGGCCACTTAGCGGCAGTCGCCTTATTCAGCACCACTAGGACGGTACCGTCGCTCTCAGGCTTGTGAGTCGTTACAACCTTGTCAGGCCACTCGATGGTCACCTTGATCTTGCCTAGGGCCTCGGCGCTTAGCGGCTTGCCCTTAGCGTCGTATAGCCTTAACATGCCGATGTAGGTGTAGGCCTGCAGGGTCTGCGCGATGCCGGTGAACTTGGCGGCGCTGCAGGTGCCAGCCTCTACGTACTCGGCGTTGGCGAAGGCTGTGCTAGCGTAGCTGGCACCGCCTACGCCGTAGACCTTGCCGGGCTCGTAGTCCGTTACGGTGTCTAGGATCTCGATGGACTTCGGTATGGCGCCGACCTTCGGGTGAGCTAGTAGGTAGCTGTCGCGCCAGAACACCTTGATGTCGTAGGCGACTCCGCTGGCTACGAGCATCTTGACCTTACCGGTCTTGTCGGAGAAGGCTAGCGTCCTAGCCCTACCCTCGCGTACGCCGACGACCATCATGTTAGCGAGCTCCTTGTTAGCGCCGAAGTCTACTAGGTCGAAGTAGAGCAGGCACCAAGTGATCTCGACGCACTCCTTAGCCTCGTTGTAGTCCTCGTCGAAGGTTACCTCGGTGGTCTGCACCTCAGGCTCTATGACGTCCTCGGTCTTCAGGCCGTACTCCTCTAGCCCTACGATTACGCCGTACTTCGGTAGCGCCTTGTCGAAGTTCAGCTTAGCCTCGAGCTTGTACGGCCTGATGAACTTGTAGGCTATTGGCTCGCCAGCGATCGGTAGCGTAGTGCCGTTCGGTAGAGTCTTAGTGCCAGTCTCAGCCGGGAAGAACTTAACGGTGCCGGTCTCATCGGTCCTGCCCTCGGCGATAGCGCACTCCTCCTCGATGCCCTCGAAGTATACGGTTACGGGCTGGTACGGTATGCCGTCGCCCTCGGCGTCGTTAACTACTACGCAGAAGCCGTCCATGGCTAGCGTGCGCACTATCTTCTCAGCACCGCACCAGTAAGTTACGTTCCACCAGTCGCCGAACCAGCCGGTGTTGTTGCCGAAGAAGTGACCGAACTCCTTCTTGTACCAGTCAGCGTAGAATATCCTATCGATGGTAACGTTAGCTACATCGATGCCATACTCCTTGCTAGTGTAGTTCCAGTTGATTACATAGCCTACGATCTTGCCTAGCAGGTTAGCAACAGCGCCCTTAACTATCTTGCCGGTCGTGGTTAGGTTGTAGGTCCACGGAGTATCACAGATGCCTATGCTGCCCCACTCCTCGCCAGCGAGGATTAGTGAGTAGTTGATCATAGCGCCCAGCTTGACCTTAATCTCGGAGATGGTACTCGGGAACGCAGTGCGGTTCAGCTTCCAGTAGCCTATGCCGTAGGCTGGTAGCCAGACGCCTACAGGTATCTCGATTACGCCGTCGCCGTCCTCGTCAACAGCGCTCCAGGCCAGCGCCTTGCTGTTGTTGAGCCACTTCCACTCAGTTAGGTTACCGTAGAAGTCGTCAAAGCCGTAGGTGTCTAGCACGCTCTTGTAGTAGGTCCAGTTGAGGGCATCGCTCCTTACTAGCGTTAGGTTGAGCTTCGGTATCAGGTACTTGCCAGCGTTGCTTAGCGTGTAGACCTTCAGCGGCACGACCCACGTCACTAGCTCGATCTTGGTATCGTACCTCTCGCCGCCCTCGGTGTGCGGCTTGCTCGGCCTGCTCCACAGTATCGGGTGCACCGGCGCGCCGTCGATGAAGGTTACGTTAGTCCAGCGGCCCTCTAGCGTGTAAGTCTCGCCACTGCTCTCGTTGTAGAATATAGTTACCTCCTTGTCAGGCCTCGGTAGGGTGATCGTGTAGTTGTACACTACAGCGCCGCCGTAGATAACTAGGATCTGGTACTTGCCGCCAGCTACGAAGAGGTGCGGGAACCTCTTCGGAGTGAACTCCTCGTCCTCCTTGAACTGCACCGAGGTAATCTTGAACTTTGCCTCCTCCTCGCCCTCGGTCATGTTAACTATCCTGAAGTCGGTGTAGACCTCGCACCACGGTATACAGATAGGCGCAGCGCACTCCTCTGGCCAGCAGGCGTACTTGGTGTCGTTGAATATCACGACGACTGGGTAGTAGCCCTCGCTGGTCTTCAAGCCCTTCAGTATATTACCGAGGCAGTCCTCAGCGAATAGCTCGAAGCTGTACACCCACGCTGGCACAGTGTAGGTCTGTGAGCACACTACCTCTAGCTCCTCGAACTTGATCTCCTTCTCAGCGATCTGCAGGTTAGTGTCATCGAACTTACCGCTAACGCCGCCAGATCCCCTTATGTAAGCCATGTATGGCGAGGTGAACGCCTTAACGATGATCTTGTACCTCTCGGGATCAATAGGCTTTAGCGGCACCTTAGTGAAGTTAGCGATACCGTCGCAGCTCGTGGTCGCGTTTTTATCCTTGTAGTGTAGCCTAGTGATGTTCTTCACGGTGTCAATGTAGTATATGTTGACGTAAGTGTAGTTTAGCGGCTTGTCAACGTCCCATAGCGTAATCCTGATGGATAGGTCGCCTACTGGGAAGACGAAAGTCACATTGTATACGTTCTTGGTAACGTCGACCTCGGTTGGGCCGAGGTCCTCTAGTGGCGCCATTTCAATGCCTCTGAACACTAGCTTGACGCGATAGGTGCCAGCGGGCACGTGGTCTAGCATCATCTCGCCAGTCGGGCTTAGGCTAGTGTCCCACGTTGCCACTACCTCGCCATCCTTGACCATCTCGAAGATCACATAGGCCCTGTCGTCGTCCTCGGAGGTTATCGGCCTGTCGCAGAGGTCAACCAATTTAACGACTAAGTTGTATACCTTCGCGTAGAACTTAAAGGACTGTATCTTGCATCCTTCGGCGAGCATCTTAGTGATGTTTAACTCGAACGTGTTCTCGTCGGGAGTTACGTCGGCCTCTATCGGCTCCCAGATCTTCACCTTGATCTCGTAAGCGTACGTTAGGTCAGCGTGCATTAGGTGATGCCACGGAACAGGCAGCAGGCCTATCCAAGCGCCGTCAGCGGTGTAAGCTGGCGAGCGCACCTGCTCGCCGCCTACCGTGGTGCCTATCACGCACCACGGCGGTAGCATTACGTTGCCACCCTCGGTAGTAGCGGTCTTTATCGGATCCCTAGCGTGCCTTATCTCGACACCGGCGTGAGTTAGCGGCTGCTCGCCAGCGCTATCGAATATGCGTATCTCGGTCCATACAACGCTTACCGTAGCGTTTAGGAAGTGTATCTTGAAAGTTCCATCCTGGCAGGATACAGTGAACGGGTTGTAGTCTAATATCGTGAGGCCAGCCTTACCTGGCGTATCTATGGAGACCGTAGCTAAATTGGTAGTGTTTAGCTCGCTTAGGTGTACATCTACACCGTAGTACTTAATGGCTAGTGTTATGTTCTCGCCGTATACGAAGGTTATGTTTGGTAGCCAGATGGTCTCGAGACCGCACGCTTCGAAGCCCTCAGCGGGGGCTATGCCGGTGGAGTTGGGCACTACTCCGCGTATCTTAATGCCGCGCCATAGGAAGCCTACCTCCCACTTCTGCGAACAGTTGCAAACGAAGATCTGCTTATCCTTC
>CAZAZN010000040.1:0-13130 GCA_964489665.1 uncultured Thermofilaceae archaeon | reverse complement strand
CTAGAATTCTCACCGTGCTATACCCTAGGCTTCCCTATCGGTAACCTCGTGCTTTACGTGTAGCGGCTTAGGTAAGTGGTACGCCGTTCCCTATTCCTCGTAGACTACCGGCTCTTGAGCCTTAGTGCCATGTCGATTAGCTTGGTTAGGGCTTTTGCATTGTGTCTTGTTATTCTCGCCTAAAACCGTCTCGGCGACGGCCTTTAGCGCCTCTTTGAGGCTGTTGTACGCCTCCTCCCTGCGCTCTACTCAGTTCTTAAGACGGCGCAGAAGAAGTCGAAAGGCGGATTTTTCCCAAGCGTCCCCGCCCTTCGACTTCGGTAGCCGTTATTGCCATCCTTCTTAGCCGTCGCGTTATCACGTGACGGCTTCTAGAGAACCTCCTCGTCGTCCTCTCTACCGTTTAGAGCCGGTTAACCTACGATACGTGTTGGCTAGCCTCTTGTCAAACGTTACTAGGTGGAAGCCGTTTACGAGCGCTGCTGCGGCTACTAGCGCGTCGAATACCAATAGCCCTTGGCTTGAGGCTATTTCGATCGCCTTAGCGCACTCGGCCTTCGTGATCGGGATGACCGGGTACCTTTCCAGGAGCTTTAACACGAGCGAACCAGCCCTGTAAGCTGGGAACCCGTAGTCCCTGACTAGGACGTTGTAGAGCTCTAGCGCTATATTGGGCAGCAGGACCGTACTTCTCTCGTGCTCGGAGATCAGCTTCCTCGCCTTCCCGAAGTAGGGTGAGTCCCTGTTTAGGGCGTGGGCCCAGACCATCGTGTCTATGACTACTCCCCTCTCCTCCAAAGTCTCTCCCTATCGAACTCCCACCTGCCGTAATTGCCTGAGTACTCGTCTAGCAACTCTAGGACGGTGCTCGTTCTAGTTTCCTCGTAAACTTCGATAAGGTGGGCTATGAACCTCGATAACGCTCCTTTAACCTTCCCGTACTTAGCGTAAGCGTACCTCCTTAGCTTCTCCTCGACTTCGTCGGGTAAGGATACCGTGATCGTGCCCATCTAAATAAACAGATCTATTAGCGGTTTAAATAAATCGCTAGAATATCGCCTTCTCGGTCGCCTTGTCGAATACGTGCAGCTTGTTGACGTCTCCACGACTTGGTGCTTAGGGCCTCTACGAAGTCTACGACCCCCGACACCGGGGCCTGCCTGACCCTCGGCGGCACTGCGTGACCCTTTACGTAGACGTGCTCGGGCCTTATCCCGACGGTGACGGTTTTCCCTAGGTAGTTCGATAGGGCGGCGGCCTGGTCCTCCCTAAGCTCCATCCTGGAGTCTTCGGTGTCTAGCAGCGTCCCGCCCTCCGTCTCCACGACGGATGCGTCGAAGAAGTTCGTCCTCGGGTTGCCGATGAAGCTCGCTACGAAGAGGTTTGCCGGCTTGTTGTATTATCTCGTCAGGCGTCCCAACCTGCATTATCCCGCCCTCTTTCATCACGGCGATGCGGTCGGCCATCGTCATGGTCTCTACCTGGTCGTGGGTTACGTAGATGATCCTCCTCTGCAGCTTCCTTAGCTCGCTTCTTATCATGACCCTTAGCAGGGCGTCGTAGGTCCACTTGTCAGTGCTCTCGAGAACGTTGCTTTCGCTGAGGCCGAGCGGCAGATACTTGAAGGCTTTCTTGTTGACGATCATGACGTAGGTGGCGGTTAGCCAAGGCACGTACGCCTTAATCCCCCTAATTCTCGAGTACTTCTCGAGTACCTCTGGAAAGCTCCTGCCCGGTAAGATGCCGAAGGGCGAGAGGTCCTTTAGTAGCCTCTTAAGCACGAACATGTCTATGTTGCCATGTAAGTCTGTCACTACTCCTAGCGTAACCTTCCCAGCCTTAACCTCGGCCTCAAGCCTAGAGGCCATGTCCGCGTAGGATAGCGGGACGAACTCGGCCTCGATGCCCGCCTCCTTCTTGAACTTGGGCAGCAATTCTCGCTCTACTAAGGGCCTCTCCTTAGGCGACAGGGTCGGGTGGAGGCCAGACGACCTTAGCGGGCCCCTTAGGCATTAAGGAAGAAGTATCCGGCGGCTATGGCGATGACGATGGCGGCGGCGACGGCTACCAGGAGCTTCTTGGACACGGGCATGCTCCCTCCTTCGGTAACTCTGGTGAAAATCGTATTAATAAATATTACATCGAAATTCCAAAGAGGGGCCTGGTAGGATGGCGCTCAAAGACCTCGAAGCTCTGTTCAGGAGCATGGGGCTGCAGAGGTTTGACGCCGAGGTCTACAGCGCCCTACTATCCAGAGGACCGATGACGATAACTGAGCTAGTTAAGGAGCTGGGAAGGCATAGGCCGCAGGTCTACGAGGCGTTAGAGAGGCTTAAGGCAAGGGGCCTCGTCGAGTACAGCGGCGGTAAGCCAGCGCTGTACAGGGCCGTTGAGCCCGAGGTTCTGCTCAGCCTCTTCGACGAGGAGGTTAAATCGCTCAGGGAGCGCGCGGAGCAGTACCTTAAGGGGCTAAGGAGGGAGCCGAGCAGGGTCTCCGAGTACGGGGTTTGGATTTTTAGGAGCCACAAGGGGCTTATGAAGAGGTTTAGGGACGCTATCCGCGAGGCGAGGGTAGACATAGTGGCGTGCGGCGGCCCCCTATTCCTCTCTGAGCTTGTGCCGGAGTTAATCAAGGCGCAGGAGCGGGGCATCGCCGTCTACGTAATCGCGTACGAGGTGCCCGGGGAATCGCTTAACCTGAAGATCCTAGAGCCGCTGAGGAAGATTAAGATAGCCATCTCGGGGGATCTGCTCGTAGTTAAGGACTCTGAGCAGGCAGTGTTAGCCCAGAGGAGGAGGGGCCCTAGGGTTAAGCCCAGCTACGGCCTGCTGATAGAGGAGCCCGCGCTTGTGGACTACCTCCTTCATGACTTCTTCAACAGGTGGCTTAGGAGCAAGGTCGTCAGGGACGAGCCTGTCGAGCTGCCTGCCTCATTTACGGTGTTTAGGCTAGCCGCCCTCGAGGCTACTAGGCTGCTCGAGGCGGGCGTAAGGCTATACGCTGAGCTTGAGGGGAGGTGGGTCGATAGCGGGAGAGAGGACGTCGTAAGGGGAGAAGTGGCCGACGTCGTTATAGATATGAGCACGGGGCTAGTTCACTTTGTGATTAAAATGAGAAATAAGATGATTAGGGCCGGAGGCTCCGACGCGATAGTCGAGGAGTTCGCTACGCATAAGGTTACGCTTAAGAGGTGGTACGGCTGAGGAAGTTCAAGTTTACGAGGGTCCTCCAGTTCAACTTCGAGGACCTCCTCGCAAAGGAGGTCTCCAGCATAAGGGGCGAGGACATAGTAGCGTTCGCCGAGTCCATAAATGCGAACACCGTGGTTATATTCGCTAGGGACGCGTGGGGTAGGGCTTACTACAACAGCGGGATCGCTAGGAAGCACGCTAAGCTCGGCGATAGAGACCTGTTAGCCGAGGTCGTAGAGGCCGCTAGGAGGCGCGGGATCAGCGTCGTCGTGATGATAGGGCATACGACAAACCCCGAGCTCTACAGGAAGCACCCCGACTGGGCCCAGAGGAGGGCTGATGGCTCGGTTATAGCGATGGACACCGACCCTTCGAGGGCTGGAGGTCCTATGAGGTGGCCGCTCATGTGCCTTAACAGCCCATTCCTCGACCACGTACGCGAGGAGGTTAGGGAGGTGCTATCCTACGGCGTCGACGGCGTCTTCCTGGACTCGTTTAGGTACATGCCCGACGCCGACAGGGCCTGCTTCTGCAAGTACTGCAGGGCTAGGTACAGGGAGGAGACGGGCGAGGAGCTGCCAGAGGAGGTCGACTGGGACTCCGAGAGCTACAGGAGGTCGTTCAAGTGGAGGTATGGGGTTAACGTCCGGGGGATAAGGGCGGTCTACGAGAGAGTTAAGGAGCTGAACCCTCAGGCCATAGTCGTCTACAACAGCCACCCGCTCGGCTGGAGGGGTAGGGCCAACAGGATCCTCGAGATGGCCCGCGACTACGTAGATGTCGTGTTCGCCGAGTGTTCCGAGGCCGACTACCAGCCGCCGGGCTTCATAGCTGAGATAGTTAAGCTCTCTAAGGCGGCTAGCGGCGGTAAGCCAGTCTGGGCCTCTAGGAACTCGTTCCACACCTGCTTAACGACCGCGCTTACGACGCCGGTGGCCATTAGACAGGGCCTTAGGGAGGCGTTCATCGCTGGAGGCTACCCGCTGTACCTGGTCTTCAGCTCCTCCTTCGCTCAGAATGGGGCTAAAGCGGCTAGCGCGGGGGTTAGGGAGGTCTTCGGGGAGATTGAGAAGCTCGAGGAGTACATGGAGGGCGCCGAGCCCGTGAAGTACGCGGCAGTCCTCTTCTCCAGCAGGAGTAGGGACTGGGGAGGAAGGGATAGGCCCGACCACGTAACCGACTCGTTCAGGGGCTTCTACTACGCGCTGACCTGGAGCAAGGTGCCCGTAACCTACGTGTGCGACACCGTCCTAGACCGGGGCGCTATCGAGGGCTTCAGGGTGCTAGTGCTAGCTAACGCCTGCTCGATGAGCGCTGAGGCCGTTAGGAGCGTCGAGGAGTTCGTCAGGAACGGCGGAGGGGTCGTAGCGACGTACCTAACCTCCATAATGGACGAGAGGGGGTGGTGGAGGGAGGAGTTCGCCCTATCCAAGCTGATGGGCGTTAAGTTCGAGGGCCTCATTAAGCTACCCTGGTCCTACGTTAAGCTACTTGGCAACCACGAGCTATCCTCTCCCGAGGGGCTAGTGCTATGGGGAGACTTCGACAAGGAGTTCGTAGACTCTAGGACTCCGCGGGAAGCCGCCTACCACGCTAGGGTCGTAGCAGAGAGCGGGGCCGAGGTGCTGGGCTACGTCGTAGAGCCCCTCCACGAGTTCGGCTTCGAGTACGAGAACGGCCGCTCTCCGCCGCCCGCCGGCTCCACCGTGCTTAGCCCAGCCATCGTAGCTAGCGGCGGCGCCAGGTGCGTGTACTTCTCGGGCCAGCTCGGCAGGCTATACTGGAGGACGGGGATGCCCGACTTGGAGAGGCTAATATTGAAGTCCGTTAGGTGGGCTGGGGGTCTTCCGCCCGTCGAAGTCCTAGGGCGCGGGCTCCTACAGCTCGAGGCCTACCGCAGGAGCGGCCAGCTAATAATCCACTTACTCAACCTAACCTACGAGAGGAGGCTAATCGTTAGGGGCAATACGGCGATGACAAGGGGCTGGGCTAGCACGGCGGAGAGCGTTCACCCTCCGAGCGCCGTCGTACCCCTCTCCGACCTCGTGGTTAGGCTTAGGGGCTTCGAGGCGGCTAAGGCCTACTCGCCCCTAACGGGCGCTAAGTTCGAGGTCAAGACTAGCGAGGGACACGTCGACGTCCTCGTTCCTAAGGTGGAGGAGTACGAGGTCCTGGTGGTGGAGCTGGCCTAGAGCCGGCCGCCCTCGGGAAGTGCGCTACCGCTAGCACGAACCTCCCGTCGAACACTGGGATTCCGCGCGGCGGAGGCCTGCGGAAGTCCTTAAGAACTATGACCACGTAGCGCGGGCTAGTAGGATGCCTGCTAACGTCGTCGCTTAACACCTCAGCCCAGTAGCCTAGCCGGGGGTTCGGGACGACGACCTCGGCGCCTAACGCCTTAGCCCTATCCATGGCTATCTTAAGCTCTTCGAGCGCTGGCGGCGGGATGCTGGGCCTAACCGACCTGTAGGCTTCAAAGCCCATGGCGGCTACGAGCGATAGGAGGAGGGCTGCCACTGCTAGCCTCCCCCGCTGCTCGGCGGAAGCCGCTAGTAGGCCTATGCAGTGGGAGAGCGGGACGGCCGTCATTAGCCTAAACCTGAAAAGCCACTTAGCCGGGATGATCGGCAGGTTGAGCGCTAGGCCGATAACGGCGGAGGCTATCGCTAGCCCCCTCCTCTCGCCGGAGCTCCCCATGACCCCGTAGAGGGCTAGCGAGGAGAAGATCCCGATTGAGAACGCTATCCAGTCGAGCCTTACGAGCTCTAGCTCCAGCTCCTCGGTTAGCTCCTCGACGAACGCGTACCCCTTAAACACGTCACCGCCCACGATGAAGGGGGCTAGGGTTAGCGCAACTAGGCTAAGCGCCGCGGCTATCGCGCCGGGGAGCGCCCTCCTCCACTTTTTACCAGCTAGGGGCAGAGCTAGGGCCGCGTAGAGCAGGGCTACTCCGTAGTCGAGTATGTGAGTTAGCGCGCAGAGGGCTAATGACGCGAGCAGCCCCGCGAGGTCCCTAGCCCTCCCCGACTCGATGTAGGAGTAGTTGAAGTATATGAACGAGTAGAGCCATAGGAGGCCCATCGAGTTCTTCATGAAGTCGGAGGAGAGCCTAACGACGAACGGGTTAGCTACCGCGGCTAGCCCCGCGGCGAACGCGGCAGCCCTAGACCCCGTAAGCCGCCTAACCAGCGCGTAGGCCGGGATCGTCGAGAAGGCGGTTACCAGCGCGCTCGTCACCTCTACAGCCGTAGGCACGTCGCGCACTAGGAGCGCTACGAGCGCCATCACGTAGAAGGCTAGCGGGGGGTCAGGGTACTTAAGCCACCCCCGTTTAAGCAGCCATCTCACCTGTACGATGTAGTATGGCCCGTCGATGCCGGGCACCAGGGGGGTTGTCGCCATCGGGTAGTAGAGGAAGGCGAAGGCAAGCGCTACTAGGGCTAGCGCGAGGATGACGTCTAAAAAGTCCAAGGTTAACACCAAAAAGGTTTAACGTTATTTCTCCAGGAGAAGAGAGGGGTAGAAGTACTCCTCGCCCTTCTCCTTCTTCAGCTGGTCCCACTTATAGAGTATCTTTATAGCCTCGACACCGGCCTTGCACACCCTCATCTCTATTTCCTCGTCTATCCTGAACTGCTTCTCGGGGGCGAAGCCCTTGCCCACGACCTCGAATATCTTGTCGAGGACTACGCACACCGCGCCGCCCCTAAGGCCAAAGAGGTTGCAGAGCGTTAGCACTACGGCGGCCTCCATCTCGGCGTTTAGCACGTTAGCCCTCCTGAAGTCCATGAACAGCTCCTTCATCCAGCTCTGCCAGTAGTTCCTAAAGCTCCCGCCCGGCTCGGGGTGGCAGCTGTAGAAGCCGTCGCTAGTCCTAGTGATGCCAACGTGGAACCTATACCCCAGCTTCTTACAGGCCTCGATCAGCGCTAGCACGACCTCGTAGTGGGCTACCGCCGGGTACTCGGGCATCACGTACGTCTTGGTAGTGCCCTCGAACCTGACGGCGCCCGTGGTGATCACTAGATCCCCGACCTCGACGTGGTCCTGGAAGCTGCCGCTCGTGCCGACGCGTATGAGGGTGTGAGCTCCACACCTAGCTAGCTCCTCTACCGCTATAGCCGTCGAGGGGCCGCCTATGCCCGTGGAGCACGCGGATACCTTTATTCCGTCGACATAGCCCGTGTAGACTACGTACTCCCTGTTCTCGGCTACCTTCCAGGCCTCATCCCAGAGCTCGGCTATCTTAGGGACCCGCTTAGGGTCCCCGGGCAGAAGCACGTACTCGCCTATATCCCCAGGCTTACACTTAATGTGATACTGGAGGCCCTCAGACATGGATTGACACCTAGCATGACAAGCATGGCTTGTATAAACGCTTTAACCCTAGCCTTAAGAAGTACCCATTTGATATCGCTTTAAGTCTCGTTTACGTGGTCCTATATTAATAAATAGGCGCATTAGGCAAAATATTCTAGTTAAGTTGTTAAAGTATAAAGTAGGTTGCTAAGCTCTTATATATATTGCTTCAACCACAGAGGCTCAGTAACTAGCTACATTACTCAGGCCTAAACGGCTAGTACTTTGCGTTAAAGAAGCAGAAGGGATAAGCGGAAGTAGTCATATTCCTAGCGGCCTCGGCCCCGGTGGAGCCGCTCACGGCTCGCCGACGTGCAATTATCCTCACAGGCCCCGAAGCAGATACCGTCTCGCGCGTTTTTAACTTATTCTAAGCCCATCTCTTCAGTATTTCCTTAGCCTCTTCGTATCTTCCGTCGCAGATTAGCATGAGCGCCCTAGCTAGGTCCCTATTCCAGGGCGAGACCGCCTCGCCTAGGGCCCGCTCGATGGGTACTGCTCCCCGCTTGTAGTCCAGCCACCCTATTAGCGTGCACACGGGCACGTATATTGTGGCGAACGTGAGTAGGAAGTAGGTTAGCCTAGGGAAGACAGCTGCTAGAAGCTTAACGTTCTCGATCACGAGCCTATACTGTATAGCTACGAAGTTCGCGAAGCTGAGGAGGAACGCTAGGTACGTGCCGTGCCCCCGCCTAAAGTAGGTCCAGTACCTAAGGACCCTCTCCCTTAGGCGCGGACTCTTCAGCATGCCTAGCCGCCTCTACCAATAGCTCCTCGAAGTCCTTAAGGGATGCGCCAACCACCTGCACCCTACCTTTAAACGACCTCACGACGCTAGCCGCTTCCTCAACGCTGGCGCCAACTAGGGCCCTCTCGAGCTCCTCTATGGCCTCAGGGGGGTAGGCGAAGAAGTCGCCGCTTATAACCACCTCCCTTATGACGCCCTCCTCCACTCTAACCTCGACCTTAACCGTCTTACCGCCCCTAACCTTCCTTAAGGCGGACCCCCAGGACACAGCGGCTCACCTCCTGAAGTTCCACTCGCGGCTCCTGTACTTTGCCTCGAGCCTCCTAGCGAGCTCGACCTCCTCTTCGGTGAGGCTGCCGGGCTCCAGCTCGACGCCTAGAGCTCGGGAGAAGCCCTTAACCATAGCCTCCACGACTTCATCGCGCGAGACCTCCCTACCTAGCTCCTTGCTAACGGTGGTAACTCTCTCGTAGATCGACCTTACGCCCTTCTCCGCCAGCTTCTCCTTAGGTGCCTTTAGGACTCTAGCCAGCGTCTCGAGGTCAGTCGCGTAGAGGAGAGTGCCGTGCTGGAGGACGGCATCCCCCCTTCTAAGCTGGGCGCTGCCCGAGATCTTCTTCCCCCCAACTACGACGTCGTTTATCGGCACGAACTCCGCCTCCAGCCCCAGCTCCTTGAGGGCTTCGACAAGCCCCGAGCATATCGCCCTGTAGCTCTCCACCACGTCCGCCGGCAGCTCCCCCACCTTAGCGATAACGGCATAGGTGACCTCCCCGTTCTCGTCGTGGTAGACGGATCCCCCGCCCGTAACCCTCCTAACGACCGGTATCCCCCTCTCCTCCGCGTACTCCAGGTCGACCGCCTCCCTTATCTTCTGGAAGTAGCCGATCGTGACGGCGCTCGGGGATATGATGTAGAGCCTGAGGGTGCTAGGCGACCTATCCCTCCTCCTAAGCTCGAGGAGAGCCTCGTCGACCGCCATCTGCCAGAACACGTCGCCTGGGTCGATCAGCAGGCGCCAGCGCATACTACATTATAGCTCCCGCGCGCTTAAAACCGATCCCCATGCCCGCCGAGGAGGTGCGGAGGGCGGTAGAGGAGAGGTTCGAGGAGGAGGTAGAGTTCCTCTCCAAGTTAGTTAGGACTAGGAGCGCCAACCCCTACGTCGGAGCTGAGAGCGACCCGGAGGACCCGGTGGAGCTGGAGGTCGCTAACCTAATCGTCGAGTGGCTCGAGGAGAGGGGGCTAGAGCCGAGGTTCGTCGGACCCTCAAAGGCTAGGCCTAACGTAGTGGTAGAGGTTAAGCTGGGCGAGGGGCCGACGCTAGTCCTTAACACCCACATGGACACCGTAGTTCCGCCCCCTAGCTACGACTTTGACCCCTACTCTGGCGCGGTTAGGGACGGCAAGCTGTACGGGGTTGGAGCGGCTGACGCTAAGGGCTGCATAGCCGCGATCGCGTACGCTGCTCTAGCCCTCCTAGAGCTGGAGGATGCTCGCGGCAGGTTACTGCTGCAGTTCGCCGTCGACGAGGAGTCGGGCGCCTGTTCCCCGTTCGGCACCAGGTACCTCGTAGAGGAGGCTGGGCTTAGGGGAGCCGCCGCCGTCGTAAGCGAGCCGTACGGCGAGGAGATAGTCGCGGTGGGCCACAGAGGAGGATACAGGTTTAAGGTGGTCACGTTCGGGGAGGCAGTCCACACGGGCTCCGAGGAGTGGGAGGAGGGGGTTAGGGGTAGGAGCGCAATAGCCGACATGCTTAAGGTAATCAACGCCCTCGAGGGCCTAGACCGGGAGCTAGACGGGGTGAGCGACTTATCCTGCCCCTACTTCAGCGGGATGAGGAACGTGCTAACCTTCCCGACGATCATTAGGGGCGGCGTAGCCGTTAACGTCGTACCGCCCACCTGCGAGGCCTACGGGGATCTTCGGCTGCTGCCCGGCGTTAGCCGCGATGAGGTGAGGCGGCGAATCAAGCACAGGCTAAGCCAGCTAGGCGTAGAGTACGAGCTTAAGGAGCTGCTCTACGTGCCCGCGATCTACGTGAGCGAGGACGAGCTCATCGTCAGAGCCCTTAAGAGGGCGGCGAAAGAGGTCGCGGGCGAGCACAGGGTCGTCGTGTCAAGGCCTTGGAACGACGCTTGGATATTCGCCGTTAACGGAATCCCCGTCGCGGGCTACGGGCCACGCGGCGAGAACCCGCACGCTAAGAACGAGTTCGTATACCTCGATAGTTTGTTCAAGGCCACCGTCGCGATCGCGCTAGCAGCCCTTTACTTCGCGGAAAGCATAGGCTAAAATCCCCGCAAGGGGCTGGCTCTACGTGCTCGTTAGAGCGGCCATAGGGTCCCTCGCTGTGCTAGGGCTTGTAGACCTCGCGATGGACGTCGAGCCCACGACTCTCTACCTGCTCCAGTATTCTAAGAAGGGGTGCCTCGCGAGCTGCGCCTTCTGTCCCCAGTCGAGGCTTAGCAGGGCTCCGAGGGAGCTGGTATCGAGGATCCCCTGGCCCGTCGTCGAGTTGGACGCCGTGATGAGCGCGCTGAGGAGCAAGCCCGGCGCGTTTAAGAGGATATGCTTCCAGACTGTGATTAAGCCAGGCTTCGAGGAAGAGTGCTCGAGAGCTGTGGAGTTCCTCTCTAGGCTCGAGATCCCAATCTCGATCGCGACGACTCCCGTGCCCCGCCACCTCCTAGAGGGCTTAAGGAGCAAGGGGGTTGATAGGCTCGGCGTAGGGCTTGACGCCGCGTCCCCCCGCGTCTTCAAGGCCGTTAGCAAGCCGCACTCCTGGGAAGCGTACATCGAGTTCATCGAGGAGGCAGTAGCCGTGTTCGGCTCGAGGAGGGTGCACGTACACCTAATAGTCGGGCTCGGCGAGACGGGGGAAGAGCTCCTAAGGTGCATGGAACACCTCTACGTCTTGGGCGCCGAGGTCGCGCTATTCGCCTTTACACCCGTTAAGGGTACGCCGCTAGAGGATAGGCCGCAGCCCCCGCTAGCCTACTACAGGGCGGCGCAGGTCGCCAGGTACGCTCTCTCTAGGGGGCTAGACCCGAGGGAGTACGTAGAGCCCTTTAAGGGCCTGCTAAGGGTTAGGAGGGGCGTTAGCCTCGAGGAGTTCAAGGAGGCTTTCCTAACGAGCGGCTGCCCCGGCTGCAACAGGCCGTTCTACAACGAGAGGCCAGGGCTAACCTACAACTACCCGTCGAAGAGCCTGCTAGAGAGGGAGTGGGATAAAGTGCTGAGCCAGGTAGGATATCAGTAGTGTTAAAGCGCGTCTGCGGTGAGCGCCTAACTGCGCGGCGGCCTTAGACCCAGCGGGAACACGGCGACTATGCTTAGCGTAGTTCTGAGCTAGCTAGAGGAGCTGGGCGTCAGGGTTGAAGTGGTAAACGTCTGCAAAGCTGAGATTAAGCCCTGCACTAGCTGTCGGACGTGCGTTAAAACTGGCGTTTGCTGCCTATCTGACGACATGACCCAGATAATAATCACCAAGCTTCTCTCAGCGAATATAGTGGTCGTCGCGTCGCTCGTATACTTTAACAACGTCTCAGCGTGCACTAAGGCGTTCATTGACCGCACTTGGTGCCTACGCGGGAAGCTCCGGAACAAGGTTGGCGGGGCTGTGGTGGTCGGTAGGGGGTACGGCCTAGAGCTCGCGATAGCGGCTATCCACTCGTTCATGCTTAAGCATGAGATGGTGGTCTGCCACCGGGGCGTCTCGTGTAGGGCGTACGAGGTTGGCGAGGCCCTAGCCGATAGGCGGGCGGTGGAGGACGCTAAGAGGCTAGCTAGGCGCCTCTACGAGCTCGCGAGCATGGTGCGTAGAAACTCATATGACCTAGTTCACCCAGTTCACCTAGATGACCTTGGTCATTAAGAAGGTAGATGAGAGGAGGCTTAGGGAGTTTAAGGCAGAGGCCGTTAGGAGGGGGCTAACCTTGTCGGAGGCCTTCGAGGAGGCGGTCGAGCTGTGGCTAAGCTGTAGGCCCTTGTTCAGCGAGGAGGACGCTAACCACGCGGCCTACCTAAGGGAGAAAGGGAGGCTTAAGGGGCTCGAAGGGAAGTACGCGGTCTTCGCGCACGGCAGGTTCGTAGGAGCCTTCGAGAGCTTAGAGGCGGTCGCTAAGGCCTTAAGGGCGCTATCCCCCAGGCCCCGCCACGTCGTCGTCGTGAAGGTCGGGGTTGATAGGCCGCCGAGGGGCGAGCTGGAGTGGTGGGGAGGGTCTTTAAGGCTGTGAGCTGCTACGGCTACGAGCGCGGCGCGCTACACGACTACCCAGTGCTGAGGGTTAAGCTCCTGAACCTGATGGGTGAGGAGTTCCCGGAGGAGCTGAGGCTACCCGTGGACACGGGCTTCGAGGGCTCGATAATGCTGGACCGGGAGGCCTACGAGTTCTTCGCCGTGGGAGAGCTGCCTAGGGAGATGTGGAGGGTTTACAGGACGTTGGTCGGTAGAGTGCCGATGAGGACGGCGCGCGCTATAGCGGTAGTCGGCGGTAGGAAGTTGGAGGTTTTCGTGGAGACCCCCGCGTATGGCGTCGGTAAGAGGCTAGTAGGGCGCGAGCTACTAAACGAGCTAGTGCTGGTCTTAGATGGCCCTAGGCGCCAGGCGTGCCTAGCGGAGGCGTGAGGTGGGGCCATGTCCAGGCCTAAGGCCTTCTTCCCGGGCAAGATGTACGCTTCGATAAGCATTACGGGGGCTAGGTGCTGGCTGAACTGTAAGTACTGCATGGGTAGGTACCTCGAGTTCATGGAGCACGCCACGACCCCTGGAGAGCTTAGGAGCCTGGCTAGGAGGCTGTGGAGAAGGGGGGTGCGGGGGGTCCTCATA
>CAZAZN010000039.1:0-13255 GCA_964489665.1 uncultured Thermofilaceae archaeon | reverse complement strand
GGCTTTTTCTTTCTCCAGCGGCCGTTTACTTTCTCGTAGTGCTGCACCCACCACTGGTAGCGTTGCTTCATTGATAGCGATTCTAGCTTTAGCAGGTCTTCTAGCTTCTTCCGTCTATAGCTAACGCGGAAGTCTATGAGCTCCTTGAACCTCCTAGCCTGATCCCAACCATAAATGCGCAAGTCTGGGTACTTACCGTTACTAGATCCTCTCTTAACTTCGAAGTTCATGTGCTCGAGTAATAGCTTCACAAAGTCTTTAACCTCGGGGTTGCTGTTGGAAAAAGTAATTACGATGTTTCTTAAAGTGCGCTCTTCGTGATTTAAGCAAGGACTTACACCTCCTTCCGAATCGTATGCGCCTTTTAGAAACTGCGCGGGCTCTAAGTAAGCGTAAATCTTCCATAATCCCGTTTTCCATAGTGCTCTTAACCATCCACCTCTCTCGAACGTTATGTAAAGGTCGCCTGTAGTAGTACCTACATTTGGCTTAACGCCAGTTGCCCTCCAGTACATCTTAACATAATACTCAATAAAATCTTTATCTTTGTTCGCTAGGCCACCGCTAGCCCGCCTATAGTCTCCGACGAGGACGCCGCAGCAATACGCGATAGCTTTGATATCATCAAGGTTTATAGGAGTAACGCGGGGCTTGCACCTTCCACGTACCCAGTCTCTAACTGTTGGATACGGGATATGGATTGGCAAGAGCCTGCTTAGCTCTGTTGCGATCCGCCTACAGCCCCATTCTGGATGTTCACGCTTAAACTCTAAAGCTAACTTATATGCTATATGATAGAAAATTGCTTTTTCGAAAGCACTAAGTCTAAATCTCGGCTTCCTGTTCATGTATAGCAAGTCTCTAAGTGTGCTCTCAGAGATGTCCACGTTGAACAGCTCTAAGAGTATTTTCTTAATTCTATGGTATCCATAGCCATAATAGTGCAGTAGCCAGGCAGCAATGTATATGGTGCCCCTCTCCCTCTTTGAAAGCTCGCTGTACCTCCTGGTACTGAGCCCCGCGTTTTCTCGGGGCCGCATCCTCATTCATAGCTACCGGTTTTGGAGTAGAAAAAGCCTTTACTTAGGTGCGGGTAGCTCGGTTTAGCCGTAAGTTATTAAGGCTCTAGCCTAGTAGCCGCGGCGGCTAGCGCCCTAAAGCCCGAGCGGCAAGGTCGAGCTTCAAGGCGTAGGCGACTCGCTCTTTGAACACTACCTCGACGGTGGGGAGGAGATAGCCGAGGAGGCTAGGAGGCGCGGCAGGTTCATCACGAGGGGAGTAGTCTACACAGGCCTCCTCTAACCCTCTTTTACATCTTAAGGGGGCTCAGCCTCCCATGAGGACTGAGGCTAGGGGCCTAAACCCCCTGCCGAGGGCACATCCGCGCAGGAGGGCTACTAGAGCGGAGGGCGGCACCAGAGGCGAAGAAGGGCTCAAGCCCCCCTCTCCGCACCTAGGCGAGGACGAGGGCGACTACCACCTGCCCTACGCAGGTTCCTATGTTGGACGCTGCATTCACGGCCCCAATCGCTAGGCCGGGCGAGCCGGACTTGGTTGCTAAGTACCTGCGGGCGAGGGGCTTAAAGGTCATCTGTGACGCTATAGCGAGCACGTAACTGGCTAGCGAGAGGAGGCCTCCAAGGGGTAGGATAAGGGGCGCGGACACTGCAGCAGCGAGGGTAACGTATAGCGCTTGTGTCTCGTAGCCGAGGTCAGCAACCCAGCTGAGCGCGTAGCTAACGAGTAAGCCCGCAGCGGTTACGATAGCTACGAAGATTGCCGTTTCGGGGCGTCCAATGGCGAGCATGGAGGAGAGGAGGGCGTAGGATACCTCTCCAAATGAGAACGAGCAGAGAGCGCTGACCGCAAAGGCAGCCATTACCACGGCTAGCTGAGGCGCGGCACCCGTGCTACGTCTAACGATGCGTCGCGGAGAGGGCTTGGACAAGGCGTAGGCTGTCGCCGCTAAGACGTAAAGTAGCGCCGATAGGAGGAGCTGTGCCAGTAGCGGCCACTGGGCTATGGCCGCGTAGACTAGGTTAGCTAGAAGTCCTGCTAGGGAGCCTAGCCCGAAGTATACGGAGAGAGCTCTACCCCTAATGCTCTCCGATACTGAGAGCGCTAAGGCTGTTTGCACTAAGGGCCATGAAAGACCCGAGAGAGCGCCCTGCGCAGCCTTAAGGAGGGCTACGTCCCAGGCCGTGTGGGCAAGGGCGAAGAGGAGCGCTACTGCTGGGAACAGCGAGAAGCTCACCATCGGTAGCCAGCGCGCGCCCTTAAACCTATCGAAGAGCCAGCCCGATAGGATGGACGCTAACCCTCTCGCTGCTATAAAGGAGGCTGACGCTATAGCCGCGCCAGCTACGCCGGCTTTGAGCTCTTCGCTTACAAGGAAGGCTACTACGGGGACCAGCGTCCTAAAAGCTAACGTGCCAGCAAAGCTTACCACGAAAAACGGCACCGCCCTTACCCATCCCCTAGAACCGAGCCTCAGGGCAATCTTCACCTCCCCGCTACCGAGCATTAAAGCTGAGCGGAGCCTCTCCCCTTAATGCGCTCTACTGCCCGCTTTATCAGCTTGTAAACTTCCAGCGGGCTTGGAATGCATATTAAGCTAAGGGGCTCGACGCCCACCGCTCGAATGGTCAACATCCCTGTTCCGTACTTCTGATCCCAGAAGCCCACATCGACGTTAACCTGCTGTACTAGATCTAGGCTTAGCGTATCGTAATCTATCCCGATC
Organism: uncultured Thermofilaceae archaeon; assembly: GCA_964489665.1. GTDB lineage: Archaea > Thermoproteota > Thermoprotei > Thermofilales > Thermofilaceae > CAZAZN01. The sequence continues at coordinate 10,512 of CAZAZN010000039.1, read as the reverse complement.
ACGCCCTTCCTAATTATTAGCCGCTTACTAGTTACCACGTAGTAGAGGTTCTTCCAGACGAGGTAGTTGTAGAGGAGAGGCCCGAAACCTAAGAAGCACGCGATACCGTACCAGAATACGAAGAAGGCTATCACGGGAAGGTGCCGGAACATACCGGGAGGAGCTGCCATGTAGAAGGGCGCTGGCATAGCCATTATCGCAGCGGCTAGGGTGAGGGACGTTAGGGACTTAAGCAGAAATGGGGCCCTAACAGGTTTACCAGTCCACAGCACCTCCTCGCCCAGCTCTAGCATGCCTTTAACGTCTGCTGGTAGCTCCGCTGACATGCTATCCCGCCCTAACGCACTCTTAGATTTTTAAAATTTCGTCTAAGCGCTCCGCTCCTGTCACACGGGAGCTTAAACATAGCAGTATCCCAGGCCTTCACCCTCTAGTTGTGATAGTAAAGTCTCCTTTTGAGCTAGGGATTAAAACGTCGTCGCGGACGCTATGGGCTTCTACTTTACAGCCTTTATAACTGGGTAGGGCTAGTGAGTGCTCACGCGTGATTTTCGGCTCCAATGCTAGTCAAGGTTAAAAGCTATCGTATGGATGCTAGTAGGGGGATGAGCACGTTGCAGCCCCCCGAGCCGTGAGGGCTAGGCGGGGTTTGCGCGACCCGCTAAAGCTCCTCTTCTGAAAACGCCTGTGCACCTAGCCAGAACGCGTGGTCGGGAGTTAACAGTAGTGCTCTCTTCTTAAGTGCCCTATACCTGTCCTTAGATACGTCGATCCTTTCTACGAGTTCCCCCGTGGGAGCCCTATGTTCTACAGTACTTCCGCTAAAGACGAAATTGCCCCTAGGATCTGGCACGAACCCGTCGAGTAAGTCTTCGTGCTCGTTAACTAGCTCGCGTGCACGCGCCCAATCGTGCTCGTATATGTGAGCCGAGCAGCTGAATAGCGCCACGATTCCCACGTCCAATCCTAGCCTAGAGGCTATGTACTCCGCGAGCTTTACCTGGCCGTAGGCGTTTACGGGCCAGCCTGAGTAGACGTCGCTACTTCTTAACACCGCTACGTGGTTGTAGTACTTCCCCGTAACGATCCCCTGGATCACTACTATGCAGGGCGGGTTACTCGAGCGCATATCTTTAGGGTGGTACCATAGCACGGCGACGGCTCTCCTCGTCTCTGTACGTGCCTTAAGCCTTCTAACCATCCACTCTAGCTGGTCGCCGGCTGCTGGGTGCTGCTTAAGCCTCTCTCCGTAGGTGTACTCCATACAGCCCCTCTCGGGGTTAAGTAGGCTTGTAAGGTGTTCGCGGAAAGTTCTCTCAGGAATATAGTCGGTAAGCTCGCGTTCGAGCTGGTATCGTTCGCCGTATAGCCCGAGCGTTACGATCAAGTTTAGTAGCTCCTTTTGGCGCTCACCGTACTCGGAGCCCTTTAGGAACCCATACGAGAGCACTGCGTATACGGCCTTAACCCAGGCGGCGAGAAGAGATCTCTCGTATATCGAGGTCCCCGAGATGGGTAAGGGCCAGCCACCGATCCTCTCCTCCCTGAGTTTAAGCTCCACCCTTCTCCGCGTACCTCTCCTCCTAGCCTCCTCGACCGCCCTCACCAAGGCGTTAACGTCGCCTCTGGCGTAGCTCTCCCTTAAGTCTACGAGCTCTACGCCCTCGATAGCCCTCCTAACCTTCTCTAGGCTCCACAGGAGCTTTACTGAGGGAGGGGAGCCCCTAAACAGCTTTACTAGTGCCTCCCCGGAGCCGTTGAGATCTGCTCCGTAAATTATGAGCCTCTCTATCGACGGCGTGTTAGCGAGCGTGTGCACTAGGTAGTTGATCCCGTACGTCGTGTACAGGGTCCCAACGCCCCACACCTTGCGCTTAAGCCTCTCCGGTATTAGGGAGAGAACCTCCTCCTTCCTAGTCCATAGGGTGCAGATGGCTACGTAGCCGTCCGGGTTTATTATCGTCACGTCTTTACGCACCATCCACGGCGTTGTGCGCCAGCCTAGCCTGATAAGCTGACGTTCAGGATAGCCGGGGTGATGCCCGGCTAAGCGCTACCATTTTAACTCGTGGACGGCGGGCTGGTAGTCGTGAAGGTATGCCGGCGGGTAGGAGCGCTATACGCGTCGTTTCGATGGACCTGGACGATACGCTAGTTACTCGAGAGTACGTGGACTACTTCTGGCTCGAGCTCGTTCCTCGGCTATACGCTGAGGCTAGCGGGTTGCCGTTCGAGGAGGCGAGGAGGAGGGTCTTCGAAAGCTACGACGAGGTTGGAGAGGACGACTTGAGGTGGTACTTACCCGATTACTGGTTTAGGAGGTTTAATATCCGCGATAGGCTTGAGGAGGCCCTCAGGGAGGCTGGGAGGAGGGTAAGGCCGTACCCGGACGCCTTAAGAGTCGTTAGAGAGCTTAAAGACAGTGTTGAGCTCGTGATAAGCACTAACGCGGCACGAGAGTTCGTGGAGCTAGTGTTCGAGGCTGTACCGGAATTTAGGGATGCCTTCAAGAGGGTATACTCCTGTGTCTCGGACTTCGGAATCGCTAGGAAGACCCCTCGCTTCTACCGGCTAGTCTGCGCAGATCTCGGCGTAGAGCCCAGCGAGGTGCTTCACGTAGGCGATGACCCCGTTTACGACCGCGAAGTCCCTAGGTCGGTGGGGATTAAGGCCTTCTCGATCAACAGGGAGGGAGGAGGTGACCTAAGGAGCCTCTACGAGGTCCTTGAGCTCCTCGACCCGTAAACTATACTTCTCTGCGTGGGTTATCGTAACGGGCTTAGTCGTGCCGATCGTAAGGCTGTCTACGGGCATAAGGAAGCTCGATGAGCTACTAGCTGGCGGCATCCCCGAGGGGTTCTTCGTAGCGCTCGTAGGCATGCCGGGCACTGGGAAGACCATTGCGTGCCTACACTTCATATGGGCTGGGCTGAGCAACGGGGAGAGCTGCATCTACGTGACAACCGAGGAGAGTAGGGAGAGCATCATTAGACAGGCCGAGCAGTTCAACATGAACTTTAAGGGCGCTGTCGAGGAAGGTAGACTGATAATTATCGATGCCTTAATGAGGGAGAGGAGGGACGAATGGAGCCTCATAGACGTCACGATCGAGGAGATGCTCGACAGGGTGATCGCGGCTAAGAAGGCGCTTGGCAGGAGCTGCCGGAGGCTCGTGATAGATTCGATGAGCGCCTTCTGGCTTAGGGCGCCCGTTAAGGCGAGGGAGCAGAGCTACGTCGTGAAGAGGATACTTAGCAAGTGGGGCTTCACGATCTACGCGACCTCGCAGTACGCGATAACCACTGGGAGCGCGTTCGGCTGGGGCGTCGAGCACATAGCCGATGGGATTATACACTTCCGGAGGAGGATCGTGGGCGGCGTCCTAAGGAGGTACATCATTATTGAGAAGATGAGGCAGACCCCCCACGACCTGAGGGCCTGGGAGATAGAGATCGTGGACGGAAGGGGCTTAACGCTCGTAAGGCCACTGGCTAGGAGGGTCGAGGACGAGGCCTTGCCGGATAAGGTTGCGCGGAGGATTAGGAGGGTTGTTGAGGCGGAGGAAGGAGCCGTCTAGCCGCTATGAAGGCCGCGACCACTAACACCACTGCCGCGAGCCAGATGGCAGCGGAATACGGCTTCTCCTCAGCGATGGGCACGGGTCCAGCCTCCTCCAGCGACCTAGGCCCTCGTCCTTCGGCCTCGAAGTTTAGTCCAAGGCTAGCCATCCTCTTAGCCTCGTCCTCGCCCTTCTTTAGGAGGGTCTTGAGCTCGCTAGCCCACGCCCTCGTATGGTGCACGAAGGTATACTCGCGGTGGATGACATCGCTATTAAGCACCATGAACGCTGCGAATAGAGCCTCCCTATACACCAGGCTATCGCGGCCGTACTTAGCCTCTACCTCGTAGAGGGCCTTAACGGCCTCCTCGATGAGTTTCCACTGCTCGGCGTTTTCGGCCCTAGAGGCCCACACCCAGTGCCCACCCGCCCAGGAGGTCGTGGGAAGGCTCGTAAGCACACGCCTTGGCGGGACCTCGTCGAGGACCTCCGATAGCGTAGCCGTCCTAAGCTCCTTGTTATCTTCTAAGAGTCCGTAGAGAGCGTCCAGGAACACCGCGGTCTCGGGGCCGCTGAACATCCAGTTCTCGCCGTCAAGGGCTATGACCACTACTCTAGCCTCGGGGTGTTCCCGCCTTATCCTCAGTAGCCTAGACACCACGTCCTCTGCTAGCTGCCTAGCCTCCTCGGGGCTCCTGGGCTTAACCTCAAACCCTATGAAATCGGAGATATCCGAGTCCCTGAAGAACACGACTAGGTTGCAGTTACCGGCCCTAAGCAGGTACGGCTCGTAGATGGTACCCTTATCGCCCTTAGCGCCGGCGAAATGGTACCGGCCATCGAGCACCGTGTACGCTACTCCGGCTGAGCAGTAGGCCGGGAGGAGCTTCATGCTAAACGACATCTCGGGGGTCCAGGTCCCTCGAGCCCTGATGCCTAGCACCCTACGGGTCGTAGCTATTCCCACTTAAGCTCTTCAGTCATTAGCGCAGTACCCCAGCCGTAACTCGAAGCGACATAGCCCGGTATGGGGTGATTGAAGAAGCTGGAGATTATCTCTACATGTCCCTCCTCAGCTAGCTTCTTGTAGGCCTCTAGCGCCCTCCTAACTCTATCTAGCCTCGGGTCGTTAGGCGGTACGTACGAGCCGTCCTGCGTTAGGAAGCCGTGCCTAAGCCTGTAGTTCCACTGCCAGAGGAGGGAGGGGGAGAGGTGCATCGTTACCTTAACGCCTGGGTGCTTGAGGAGGAGCTCGGCATGTATTAGGTAGGCTCCGCCCTCAAAGTAGGGCTTAAACTCGTCTCGGTAAGTGTGGATGAACGCCCAAGGCCTGTGGAAGGTCGCGTTGGGCTAGATGTTAACTCCCCGGTGGTTATGCCACACTATGGCGACGTATAGTGGCTCACACGTCGCAGGCGCTAGGGTTATAAGGGTTAAGGCGAGACCGATCAGGCATGCCCTTGGGATCATGCCTCATACCACAGGTGAGTTCTAGCTATAAGTCGTATTCGGCGGCTATTTATAAGCAAAAGAGATTTCAACCATTACTGGGTCTACAGAGAGGGGCGCGGGATCCCAAATGGTTGAGTACGTGGTTTCTCAGCCTCTAATAGAGATCGGCGATAAACGGCCGATATACTTTATAGCGGTTAGGCTAGTTAACGTGCCGGGGGCTTTAAGTAGAGTTGCCGGGGTCTTAGCTAGATACGGCGTAAATATCCTTAGCGGAGTGCATTATGCACCTCCTGAGGCTAAGGAGGGCGTATGGGTCTTCGCGGCAGATTTTACTAAGGCATCTAGGCCTGTTGAGGATGTCGTTAAGGAGCTTGAGAAAGTCGACGGGATAAAAGCCGTTGAGTGGGGAGTTAAGAGGTTTGGCAGGATCCTACTACCGCCTTTCACAGTTAAGTATAGCGTGCTGGGCAAGGGGGCTGTGCTTGAGAGGAGGGAGTGGTTGGGCGAGGTCAATAAGGTTATTGTAAAGGAGCTTGGACCTGGCGCCGAGGCTCTAATGTTTCACGTAGGCTTTAGAGCTGGTTACTCCACCGTTGATTATTGGAAGGAGATCTCAGGCCTTAAGGGTGAGGCGTTGCTTAGATTGTACTTAGAGGTGGTTAAGGCGCTTAACTGGATCTCGGAGTACGAGATACTAGTGTGTGATCTAACTAGACCCAGAGTTATGTTCAGGGTATGGGATCTCAGGGACTGTAGCGTACTTAAAGGCCGCGTTGATAGGCCTACGAGTAACTACTTCCGGGGAGTCTTCTCAGGCGTCCTAAGCAGGCTAACTGGGAAGATGGTAATCCTAAGGGAGGTTAGGTGTGTCGCGATGGGAGACCCCTATTGCGAGTTCGTCTTCATGTAAAAGGAGTTAAGTTAAATAGCGGTAACAGGATAGAAATAACATCAATGGTATGCCGCAAGTGCTCGGAGATACTAGAGGTAATACGGAACATGGGCTTGGAAATTGAGGAGCGAGCTAAGGCTAAGGGCATTAGCGGGCTCGAGCACACATTTCTAGCGCGCGCATCCAGAGGAGGGAGGAAAGTATACCTCGATTACGCAGAGAGCAGAGAGGCTCTCATAGCGTGTCTTGGAAAGGCCCTAGACCTCGACGAGAGGGTTATTGTAATTGTATCACGTTCTCTGTACGATAAGGTTAAGGATTGGAGCCTATGTAGGAAGCTGACGCTAGTTAATGAAGATAACATATCAATAATTCCAACAATTTTAGAGATGCTATCCGGGTCTTAGGCGCAGTATGGAGCGGTAAAGCCCCCTTCCCTGATCACTAGGGCCTTCTCGCCGAATGCGAGGCATTCGGCGAGCGTCCTTACGGTTTTAACCCCTCTCAGCCCCTCGAACTTAGCTTCCGTTAGCAGGTACACTTCGTACTTCTCGCAAATCTCCTTCATTACTAGGGCGACTAGCGCCGGCACGAGGCTCCTTATCCTCCTCTCCTCAATTGCCTCGACAACCTCCTCCTTGTCCATCTTAGCGAACAGCTCGAACTCGCGGCTACCGTACCCATCGGTGCACCTCGTAATGAGGACTATCCTACCGCCCTTAGAGGCGACGGCGGCTGCATGCTCAAGCGCCTTAGTCGCCTGGTAAAGGTTTAGGTCTAAGGGCTCCGCATAGGCGATTACCAAGTCGTATGGACCCGCTACCCTCCTAACGTACAGCTGGCTCGTAAAGTTAGCGCACTCGTGGAATGATGTAAGTGGATCGCCCCAGGACGCGTATGCAACGCGCCTATTTCTATCGACTACGAGGTTTAGGGCGTAGTCGACGCCCGCGAGCCTGCCGGCAGCCTCTATCTCCTCTCTAAACACGTTGCTCTCTAAAACACCGCTCCTACCGCTCCTATACCACTTAACGTGGTGGTCCACGACGGTATCTATGCTTGAGACTCCTGGGAGGACGACCTTGTTTCCTCCTGAAAACCCCGCCCATGGGTGGGGCGCTACGAGCCCCACCGTGACCTTAAGGTCTGCGGCTGCGAAGTCTTCGTCCACCTCTACCCTAAGCCCGCGGGGCGTCGTGCCGACGTAGGTGTGAGGCGCTCTGCAGTTGTGCACCTTAAACTTCACCTTCCCGAGCCACCTTCCCATCCTCTCAGCCTCCTCCTCGCTCTTCATCTCGTGGGTCCCCGTGGCGAAGATTACAAGGAGGGAGTCGCGGCTTACGCCCCTTTCCTCCAGTGCCGGGATTAGTAAGTCTAGGACCTTCTCCACGGGCACGGGCCTCGTATGATCAGGTACGGCTATGACGGCTGAGCGCGCCTCACCCTCTAGCATGATCTTAACTTGCTCTAGCCCCCTTCTTATCGGTGGCTTGCTGGGAGCTACCTCATCCACTGCGAAGCCCCGTCTCCTAAGGACCTTAACTACTTCGTCGGGGTGGGGGATCATAGCGCAATCACCGCTGCTAATTGAAGCGCTATGAACAAGGCGAAGGTGAAGTCGGCTACAGTCAGCTTCTTCTCCCCTAAAGCGCGCTTAAGTCCTTCAGGATTAGCGTACCCCCTCATCTCAAGCACCTTACCGACGGTGTCAGCTCTCTCAACGGCGTTTAAGCTAAGCGGTATTAGCACATACTTTAGAGCGTAAGCCCTCTGGAGTATATTACCTTCGACCAGCTCACAGCCCCTAGTCTTTAGGGCCTCCATCATCGAGGAGAGCTCGGAGAGGAATAGGGGTATGAAGCTGAGGGCTAGCGAGAGCATTAGCGAGTACTCGTAGGGTAACCCCATCCAGGAGAAGGCTCCTACAAGCTCGCTTATGGAGCTCGTAGCGACCATCACGAATACGGGCATCGTGAGAGCGAATAGCCGCAGCGTGCTTAGGAGTCCATAGTAGAGGCCCCAGCTGTAGATCGGGAGCGAGCCGCCTATCACCGGCACGAACTTGGGGATTAAGTAGACTACTACCTCGCCCTGAGCTATCGTAAGCCCCTGTATTAAGCCTATGACGAGCATTAGCATCCAGAACCCCTTAAACCTCCTCAAGATGTCCATGAGGACTCCTCCAATCAGCGCTACCGCTACTATAGCGGTGACCGTTGCTAGCAGGATTTCGAGGTCAGCCGCGACTATGGCTACGGCGTTACACGCAAGCACCCATGCGACCTTGAGGCGTGGATCCACCGAGGCTAGCTTAGTATCCCTCCTAGCGTAAAGCATGGCTACCGCCCACTACCCGAGCTACCTCTAGTGCGAGCTCGCGGGAGTTAAGCACGGCCCCCACCCCTAGGTCCCTAAGCCGGTACGCCAGTTCAATGGCCGGAGGGGGCCTAAGGCCCGCCGAGGAAAGCTTCTCAACGTTGTTCAGGACGTCCCGGGCGGGCCCCTCGCTAACCACAACGCCGTCGTGGAGTACTAGCACTCTATCGGCGAACGCGGCGACGTTTCTCAAGTCGTGCGTTACGAGGATGGCTGCGCCGTCTACACGTGTAATATAGTCCCTAACCGTCGAGAGGAGAACTAGCGAGCTCTTAGTGTCGAGCCCCGTGGTGGGCTCGTCTAGGAGCAGCAGCTTAGGCCTCCTTGCGAGAAGCGTCGCTAGCACGACCTTCTGCATATCTCCCCTTGAGAGGAACCTTGGGTTTACGTCTAGGTATTCCTCGAGGCCTAGTAGCTTGACAACCTCCCGTAACCTAGCCTCGGCCTCACGCCCCTCTACTCCAAGGAACTTGAGCCCTAGCTCGATCTCCTCCCTAACGCTTAGGGCGAATAACTGCTCTAGGGGCTCCTGCAGCACTAATCCGATGAACCTGGCTATCTGGGAGGCCTTAGCCCTCTTCACGTCCACGCCCACCACCTCGACCCTCCCCCTCTGGGGCTTAAGAAGCCCCGCTAGCACCTTAAGCAGCGTGGACTTGCCGGAGCCGTTCCTCCCGATAATAGCGACTACTTCGCCGGAGTAGGCCCTTAGGCTCACTCCCCTTAAGATCCAGCTAGCAATGCCGGGGTACCTAAACCAGACATCCTCCACGCTAACCAGAAGCCTTCTCCCTGACATGTCTCTCAGCCTCTACAACTGACAGGGGTATTGGGTTAAGCACCACGCCTAGCTGGGATAGGTTGATCGCTAGCTCGACTACCTCGGGTAGCCTCACGCCAACCTTCGCTGCGTGCTTGGAGAACACCTCCCTCGGATCACCCTCTGCGACTACGCGCCCTCCATCCATTACGACGATCCTATCCGCGACCTCCGCTAGCCTATCCGTGTCGTGCGAGACGACGATAAGGGTGCAGCCATCCTCGTTAAGCTCCCGAGATAGCTTAAAGAAGACCTCGCTAACCTCCGGGTCCAGGTCCGAGGTCGCCTCGTCCACGACGAGGACCTCCGGCCTAAGTGCTAATGCCAGTGCTAGCAGTACCCTCTGCTTCTCCCCGCCGGAGCACGTTCTAGGGTGCCTATTCGTCAAGTGCTCGATGCCGAGCATCCTTAAGGCCTCCCTAGCCTCCCTCCTAGCCTCCTCTAAGCTAAGCCCGCGTAGGTTAACGAGCGGGTAGACGAGCTCCTCCTCTACGCTTGACATTATTAGCTGCGAGGAAGCGTCTTGAAAAATAACCTGAACGTGTTTAGAGAGCTCGGGGACGGTCGCCCTCCTAGTATCGAGCCCGCATACCTCAACCCTCCCGCGCATCTCGCCGCGGACGTAGTGGGGTATTAGCCCGTTAAGGCACATGCACAGGGTCGTTTTGCCAGCAGCTGAGGGGCCTACGATCCCTAAGTACTCTCCCCTTTCAACTCTTAGGCTTACTCCCTTTAGGGCCCAGTCCCTACCAACTTGGTACTTAAACCATAGGTCCTCGACCTCGATTATGTGCATCGCTACCCCCCGATGAAGCCGCGCCGCACCAGCGCGGGCTTAAGCGCCGCGAACAGCGCTGGCGTGAGCACGAACGAGTTTAGAGCGAGGGTTGGTATCACGATTAGCGTCATGGCGTAGGCGAAGAAGGCTTCTAGCGCGCCGAACCTTGCCTTAAACTTCTCGACGGCTACCTGACTCACGGCCAGCTGGGGCACGTTGATCATGCCGTAGTACGCGACGACTATGAACACGATCCCGCTAATCAGCACGGCTGGTGCAACTATCGCGGGGACGTAGGCGGTCTTAACCTTCCTTCCAGATTTCCTAACGAGGTCTACTAGCAGCTTAGCCGTCATCAGCCCTATCCAGTGCGAAGGTATGTTAGCCAGCGGGAACGGTGACGATGTAGCTATCGAGAGTAAGATGCCATTCACTAAGCCGACGAGGCAGGCTTCCTTAACGCTCATATCCACAAGTAAGAGCGGTATGAGGCAGTAGAAGGCTATAGAGGGCGCCATCTGTATCCCACCTACCTGAGTGAACCTCGCTAGGTAGTGCGCTACGCTAGCTAGCGCTAACAGGGCGCTAACTAGGGCTATTTCCCGACTCCTCACCCCCTACCAGCCCCCCAC